>NZ_RZTO01000194.1:0-8580 GCF_003997225.1 Mesorhizobium sp. M2C.T.Ca.TU.002.02.1.1 | reverse complement strand
CGCTCTGGATCGGCGCCGCCGCCAAAGCCGGGTTGGAGGACGGGCAGGCGCTGATCGGCGGTTCCTGCATCATCGCGCCGACCGGCGAGATCGCCGCGCAGGCGATGTCGCTCGACGACGAGGTCATCGTCCACCGCGCCGATCTCGATCTGATCGAGGTCTGCCGCAAGGTGAATTTCAACTTCGCGCTCTACCGCCGCCCCGACCAGTACGGCCGCATCTCGGAACCGGTCTGAGACCGCGATGGGCCTGATCGAAACCAGCCAAGGCAGAGACATGGCGCGGCTCGCGACCGATCCGCTGACGCTCGGCGAGATCGTCGAGAACGGTCTTTGCATCGGCTGCGGCCTGTGCCGGTCGATCGCCGGCGCCAACCGCGTCGACATGGTGATGACGCCGGAAGGGCGCGAGCGGCCGGTGGCGAGGCGTGCATTGGACAAGTCGACGCTGGCGAAGATCAACGCCGTTTGCCCGGGAACGCGCATCGCCGGCCCGCCGCCGGCTCAGATGAATGACGCCGCATTGACGGACACGGTCTGGGGACCTGTCGAACGGCTTGTGCTCGGTTCCGCCGCGGATACTACGGTGCGGTTTGTCGGCTCCGGCGGCGGCACGCTGACGGCGCTCGGGCAATTCCTGCTCGACACCGGGCGGGTCAAGTTCGTGCTGCATGTCGCGGCCTCGCGTTCCATGCCGATGCGCACGGAGCGCAAGCTGAGCTTCGACGCCGCTTCGGTGCTCGAAGGCGCGGGCTCGCGCTATGGCCCGGCGGCGACGCTGATGGATTTCAACGATATCCTCGACCGCGGCGAGCCGTTCGCGCTGATCGCCAAGCCCTGCGACATCACGGCAGTGCGCAATCTGGCCCGGCTCGACCGCCGTGTCGACGAGCACATGCGCTATGCGCTCGCCTTCGTCTGCGGCGGCGCTTCGGACCTCACCAAGTCGGAGCAGGTGCTGCAGCGTTTTGGCCTCGATGAGAACGAACTGTCGCTCTTCCGCTACCGGGGGCACGGCAACCCGGGCCTCAACCGCATCGAAACCAAAGACGGCCGCGCCTTCGAGATCAGCTACCGGCAGCTCTGGGAAGACGAGGACAAATGGATGATCCAGCCGCGCTGCAAGATCTGTCCCGACGCGATCGGGCAGGTGGCGGATATCGCGGTGTCGGATTCCTGGCTGAATGGCGGCCCGGCGGTCGAGGATGAGGCGCTCAACGGCATCATCGTGCGCACGAAGCGCGGGCTGGAGCTGTTCGACGCGGCCGTCGAGGCTGGCGTGCTGGAGATCAAGCGGGAGAGCGGGGTCGCCGAGATCGGCGAGTTGCAGTCGCATCAGGTGCGCAAGCGGCGCGCCGTCTGGGCGCGGCTGACAGGCATGGCAATCGCCGGCAAGCCGGTGCCCCTTGTCACCGACCTCGCATTGCATGATTGCGCTTTGCAGAACTCGTTGGCCGAGAATCTTGTCGAAGGGCGGGGTGCCCGAGATCGTGCCCGGCGCGGCCGGCTGGGCGAGCCGCCCGCCGTACCGCGCGCAACAATTTTGGGGGATCCATGAGCGAGCAGACCGAAGTCATCATCATCGGCGGCGGCATGGCCGGTGCGGGTGCGGCCTTCGAGATTTCGCGCGACAGGAAGGTTGTGCTGCTCGAGCGCGAGAGCCATTGCGGCTATCACACCACGGGACGCTCGGCGGCGAGCTTCACCGAGAATTACGGCAACGGCGTCATCCGCCGCATCGTGCTCGCAAGCCGCGCCTTCCTGACCGAGCCGCCGACAGGTTTTTGCGACTATCCGCTGCTCAGCAAGCGCGGCATGATCACCGTGGCGCGCGCCGATCAGCTCGACTTGCTACGCGAGGACCTGGCGGCCGCGCAGGCACTGGTGCCCTCGATCGTTGCGATGACGCCGGCCGAGGCGATGGCGCGCGTGCCGGTGTTGCGCCGGGACTATCTCGCCGGCGCCTATATCGAACCGGATTCGATGGATATCGACGTCAACGGCCTGCATCAGGGTTTTTTGCGCGGCGCGCGGGCGCGGGGCGCGCGCATCGTCACCAAGGCCGGCGTGAAAGGCATCGGGCGGCAGGGCGGACAGTGGCGGGTCGAGACGGAAGCGGGCACATTCCTCGCCCCCCTGATCGTCAATGCTGTCGGCGCCTGGGGCGACGAGATCGCGCTGATGGCGGGCGTGCATCCGGTCGGCCTGCAGCCGAAGCGCCGCACCGCCTTCAACATTCCGGCGCCCGCCGACGTCGATATTAGCGACTGGCCGCTGGTCAACGATGTCGGCGCGGAGTTCTACTTCAAGCCGGATGCCGGGCAGCTCTTCGTCTCGCCGGCCGACGCGACACCGTCGGAACCGATGGACGCCTTTGCCGAAGACATCGATGTCGCGATCGGCGCCGAGCGACTCGAACGCGCTACGACGATCGAAGTGCAGCGCGTGTCGCGCTCCTGGGCCGGCTTGCGGACCTTCGTCGCCGACGGGTCGCCGGTGGTCGGGCCCGACGACGAATTTCCGGATTTCGTCTGGCTGGTCGGGCAGGGCGGTTATGGCATCAAGACCTCACCGGCGCTGTCGCGGGTCTGTGCCAGCCTGATCGCCGGCGATGGTCTGCCGGACGATGTCGCGAGGCAAGGCGTGTCGCTGGACGACCTCACACCGCACCGGCTGCGCAACGTCTCGCCCGAAGCGAGCAAGGTTGCTTCATGAACAGCGCCGACCTGACGGCCGGTGGCGGACTGGCGGGACGCATCCTGGACGCCCTCGCCGAGGCGACGACGGACGCGCCGGGGATCACGCGTGTCGCTTACGGACCCGGCGAGCGCTTCGCCCATGACCTCGTGCGCAACGAGGGGGAAAAACTCGGCGCGGGCGCGCGCGTCGATGCGGCCGGCAATCTCTATTTGACGCTCAGAGGCAGCCATCCGGAATTGCCGGCGATCGTCATCGGCTCGCATCTCGACAGTGTGGCGCATGGAGGCAACTTCGATGGCTCCGCCGGCGTCGTGGCCGGCTTGGCGGTGATGGCCGAACTGGTCGGGCAGGGCATCCGCTTGCCGCGCGACCTCGTCGTGCTGGCGACACGCGCCGAGGAAGCGGTCTGGTTTCCGCTCTCCTACCCTGGCAGCCAGGCGGCGCTCGGCCTGCTCGATCCGCAGGCGCTCGAAGCCAGGCGGTCCGACAGCGGTCGCACGCTGGCTGACCACATGCGCGAGGAAGGCTTTGACCCCGATGCCGTGCGACGCGGCGTGCCGGGTATCGATACCGATAAGATCGCGGCCTTCGTCGAGGTGCATATCGAACAGGGACCGCGCCTGGTCGCCGCCGGTGCGCCGGTCGGCATCGTCACCGGCATCGCCGGCGGGTTTCGCTATGTCGACGCCAAATGCCTTGGCGCCTATGCCCATTCGGGCGCCGAGCCGCGCTTCGCCCGGCATGACAGCGTGCTTGGCTTTGCCGACCTGGTCGCCGCGCTCGAAACCGAATGGGACGCGCTCGAACGCGACGGACATGAAGCGACGATCACTTTCGGTCGCGTGCAGTCCGATCCGACACAACATGGGGGCAGCCGGGTTCTGGGCCGGCTCGGTTTCACCCTCGATGTGCGCAGCGCCGAAGCCGCTGTCCTGGAGCGGATCGAGGCAAGGCTGCATGAGATTTTCGCCGAGGCAGGCGCTAAACGCGGCGTCACCTTCGAGCCTGGGCCGCGCTTCACCTGGGAGCCGGCGACGATGTCGCCGGCGCTGATCGGCAGGTTCGACCGCGCCGCCGCCGAATTGCAGATGCGGGCGCCGCATGTGCCGAGCGGCGCGGGGCACGATGCGGCGACCTTCGCCGGCGCCGGCATTCCGACCGCTATGCTCTTCGTGCGCAACGAAAACGGCAGCCACAACCCGGATGAAGCGATGGAGATCGCCGACCTCGATCAGGCGATCCGGCTGCTCCTGCGTTTCGTCACCGACTTCGACAACCCTTTGGAACAACCATGAACCTCGTCAAGACTGCCTTGCTCGTCATCGACCTGCAGAATGAATACCGCCCCGGCGCGGCTTGGCCGGTGGTCGGCTATGACGCGGTGCTTGCCAACACTGCCCAGCTGATCGAAGCAGCCCGCGCGGCGGGCGTGCCCGTCATCCACGCGCAGGCCTGGGTGAAGCCGGAAGAGCGTGAAGGCTACGCGCGGCAGGAAGAGATCCTGACCGAGGAATTCCGCTCGGCCGTGGCCGACAGCGAGGGGGCTCAAATCTGCGCCGAGGTGGCGGCGCTGCCCGGCGACATGGTCGTCCAAAAACACTGGCCGAGCGCCTTTCGCAGCACCGACCTTTCGCAGAGGCTCGCCCCGCTTGGCGTCGAGAACCTAGTGGTCGCCGGCGTGCTGACCGACAGCTGCGTGACCGCGAGCGTGTTCGACGCCGTCTATGAGGGGTTTCGCGTCTGGCTGGTCAAGGATGCCTGCGGCAGCATGACGGAAGCCATGCATCGCACCGGCATGCTCGACATGGCGAACCGGCTTTATGGCGGCGGCATCCTTCGCCAACCCGAAGCATTGAAGGCGCTGGCCGGCCAGCCCTTCGACGGCTGGCGCTGCACGCGTCCGGTGGAGTTCGCCTATACGCTGGAGAGCGTCGACCGGATTTACGAGGCGCTATGATCGGCGCCGCAGCCGCATGCGCCCCGGAATACCGTCTTTGAGGCCGAAGGCTTGAGAACCGCGCCGGGCAGCGCTCCGGTGGCCCTGCCGCCGCGCCAGACCGAGACGCCGTTGACGAAGACATGGTCGATGCCGGCGGCTGGGCGGCGCGGCTCCTCGAAAGTGGCCGTGTCGATGATCGTCTCGGGGTCGAAGATGACGAGATCGCCGAAATTGCCTTCGGCCAGAATGCCGCGCTGCTCGATGCCGAATTCACGCGCGGGCAGGCCGGTCATGCGGAAAACGGCCTCCTCCAGGCTGAACAGGCCGATATCCCGCGCGTAATGTCCGAGCACGCGCGGAAACGTGCCCCAAAGGCGCGGATGCGGGTGGATGTCGTGCGGCAAGCCGTCCGAGCCGATCATGGTGCGCGGATGTGCGATGATGTTGCGCACGTCATCCTCATCAAGCTGGAAATAGACCGCGCCCGCCGGCAGCAGCCGCTCACCGGCCTCGCGCTCGGTGCAGTTCCATTCGCGGGCGATGTCGGCGATCTCGCGCCTGGCCATCTCCGGATGTGGATCGGACCAGGTGATGAGGATCTTGAGCCCGGTGTCGCAGCGTTCCAGGCGGAGCACCGTGGAGCTTGCGGCATAGGGGTAGACGTCCATGCCGATGTCCATCGTCTCGCGTGCCTGGTCGATCCGTGCGAGCGAGGGCCGGCTCTTGCCGAAATTGGCGCGGCCGGTGCATTGGTGATGCGAGATGAACAGCTTGCCGCCGGCATGATCGGCAATGTCGATCGCTTCCTCGATCGCTTCGTCCATCGTCTCGAAATAGTTGCGCGTGTGGGTCACATAAGGACCGCCGAGTTGCGCAGCGGTGGCGGCCAGCGCCTTGACCTCTTCCGTCGAGGAGTTGACGGCCGGCGGATAGTCGAGCCCGGTGCTGAGGCCAAACGCGCCTTCGGCCATGGCCTCGGCGACCGCTTCCTGCATCGCCGCCGTTTCCACTTCATTGGCCGGCCGATCGGTCACCGGCATGCAGCGCTGGCGCAGCGTGGTGTGGCCGACAAGCAGGGCGGCGTTGGTGGCGATGCCGCGGCGCTTCAGCTCGGCGACATAATCGGCAAAACGGTCGAAGCGGAAATTCTCGCGGCCGCCGACCAGCGTGAAGGGCGGCGGCGGAGTCTTGTCGAGCAGCAGCGGCGCCAGGCTGACGCCGCAATTGCCGGCGATCACCGTGGTCACGCCCTGGCTGATCTTCGGGTCCATGCCGCGCTGGGAAAGCAGCGCGCCGTCGTCATGGGTGTGCACGTCGATGAAGCCAGGCGCGACGATCTTGCCCCTGGCGTCGATTTCCTCGATGCCCCGCGTGTCGTCCAGCCGGCCGATGGCGCCGATGCGGTCGCCGTCGACGGCGATGTCGGCTTCGAAGGGTTTCGAGCCGTCGCCGGCGATCAGCGTCGCGTGGCGGATGACGAGATCATAGGGCATTAAACGAATTTCCTAAGCTTCCGGATTGGCCGCGATCTCCTCGCGGCGGCGCGCGACATAGGCGTCGAGTTCCTCGCGGATCGCCGGATCCATCACCGGTTCCTCATAGTCGTGCAGCGCCTGCTGCCAGAGCTCGGTGGCTCGCTCCAGCGCGTCCTTGCCGCCGGCCTCCTCCCAGGCGCCGTGGTTCTGCCAGTTGGAGAGCATCGGCTGGTAGAAGGCGGTGGTGTAGCGCGACATGGTGTGCTCGGCGCCGAAGAAATGACCGCCGGCCGGCACCGATTTGATCGCCTCGAAGCCGAGGTCGTCTTCCTGGAACGGTAAGGGCCGCAGGAATTCCATCATGTTCTGCAGGATCTCGACGTCGAGCACGAGCTTTTCGTAGGACGCCGTCAGGCCGCCCTCCAGCCAACCGGCCGCGTGATAGATCAGATTGGCGCCGCCAAGCACCGCGCCCCAGGTCGCCATTTCGGTCTCGTAGGCGGCCTGCAGGTCGACGACGTTCGAAGCGTTCGCATTGGAGGTGCGGTAGGGCAAATTGTAGCGCCGCGCCAGTTGCCCGGCGATGATGTTGGCCTTGGCGTTTTCCGGCGTGCCGAAAGCCGGCGCGCCCGACTTCATGTCGACATTGGAGGTGAACGCGCCGTACATCACCGGCGTGCCGGGATTGACGAGCTGTGTCAGCGTCACGCCGAACAGCGCCTCGGCATTCTGCTGGCAAAGCGCCGCGGCAAGCGTCACCGGGGTCATAGCGCCCATCAGCGTGAAGGGCGTGACGGTGACCGGCTGGCCGTGCTCGGCCATGGCGATCAGGCCTTCCGCCATCGCGTCGTCGAACAGGCGCGGCGAGTTGATCGAGATGATCGTCGTCACGCCGGGCGAAGCGCGCATCTCCTCGACCGAGATGCCGCGCGCGATGGCCATCATGTTGATGCCATCCATGGCTCGGGCGCGGCCGATCGCGGTGCAGTGGAAGGAGAGGTCGCTCAGCGTCAGATTGGCGTGATAGGTGTCGAGATGGCGCGAATTGGCCGGCAATTCGATCGGCGCCACCACCTGGTTGCCGATGATGTGGATGGCGTTGAAGTGATGCGCCAGCCGGATGAAGTTCTGGTAGTCGGGGAGATTGCCCGGCCTGCGACCGTTGATGCGGTCATGCACGTTGGGCGGACCGGCGACCAACCCGAAAACCAGCGAGTTGCCGCCGAATTCAACCCGCTTGTCCGGATTGCGGCTGGTCAGCGTGAAGGACGACGGCACGTTGCGCAGCGCCTCGGTGACGAGGCTCTCGTCGATGCGGATGGTGTTGCTCTCGCGGTCGACGATGGCGCCGGCCTTGGCGAACAGGTCCATCACCTTTTCGCTCATGACGCGGATGCCGAGCTCCGACAGGATGCGCATCGATGTCTTGTGCAACTGCTCCATGCGCTCTCCGTCGAGGAGCTGCATGGGCGGGTAGGGGTTTTTCACGCTCTGCCACGGCAGTTGCGCGATGCCGCCGCCGCTGCGCCCAAGTTTCGATCTGCGGCCGCCGCCACGCCTGTCCTGTGACATAGGATTCTTCCTCTCCGGGGCTTCAGTACCCACGTTCCGGATTGACCACGTTTTCCAGCGGTTCGCCTTTGCGGTAGCGCGCCAGATTGTCGGCGAACATGCGCACCGACTTGATGTCCCAGCCGTCATAGACGGCGGCGCAATGCGGCGTGACGGCGACGTTGCCGTAGCCCCAGAGCGGGTGCTCGGCCGGCAATGGCTCGGTCGCGAAGACGTCGAGCGCCGCGCCCTTGATCCGTCCGCCGTCGAGCGCGCTCAGCAGCGCGGCCTCTTCGACGACGCCGCCACGCGAAATGTCGATCAGCACGGCGGTCGGCTTCATGGCGGCAAAGGCGGCCTCGCCAAGCAGGCCGCGCGTGCTGGGCAGCAAAGGCACGCAGCAGACGATGAAGTCGGCGCGGCCGATCAATGCCAGCAGCGCGTCGGGGCCATGCACCTCGTCGAGCGACGGCATCGGCTTCGGTCGAGCGCGGATGCCGAGCGTGCGCATGCCCATCGCCCGCGTTCGCCGAGCCACGGCCTCGCCGGTCTTGCCGAGGCCGAGGATGAGGACGGTCTTGCCCTCGATTGGCTCGACGGGGCCGCCGCCCCATTGCCGGGCCTGCTGGCGGCGCTCGAAGCCGCGCAGGTCGAGCGAGAAGGAAAGCATGGCGCCGAGCGCGTATTCGGCCAGCATGCCGGCGGCGACGCCGGCTGAATTCGTCACCGTCACACGCGCCGGATCCCAGCGCCCGAGATGGTCGGTGCCGGAGCCGCCGATCGAAACCCATTTCACCGTCGGGCTCTCGACAAGAGCCTGGCGCGGATAGCGCGGCGTGCCATCGAAGCGGATGGAATAGACGACTTCGGCGGCCACGCGCTCGATCAATCCCGGGAGGCCGGCATAGGTGTCGCA
>NZ_RZTO01000193.1:0-8638 GCF_003997225.1 Mesorhizobium sp. M2C.T.Ca.TU.002.02.1.1 | reverse complement strand
GCCCTCGCCCGAAGCCTCGCCCGTGCCCATCATCGCCTTGCCCATTTCGCGCATCACCGAACGGACGTCGGCGAAGTCGAGATTGATCAGGCCTTCCTTGACCATCAGGTCGGTGATGCAGGCAACACCCGAGTAGAGCACCTGGTCGGCCATGGCGAAGGCATCGGCGAAGGTGGTCTTGTCATTGGCCAGCCGGAACAGGTTCTGGTTGGGAATGACAATCAGGGTGTCGACGCATTTCTGCAGTTCCTCGATGCCCATGTCGGCCGTCTTCATGCGGCGCTGGCCCTCGAAATGGAACGGCTTGGTGACGACGCCGACGGTGAGGATGCCCTTCTCGCGCGCGGCGCGGGCGACGACCGGAGCCGCGCCCGTGCCGGTGCCGCCGCCCATGCCGGCGGTGACGAAGCACATATGGGTGTTGGAGAGGTGATCGATGATCTCGTCGATGCACTCTTCCGCCGCCGCGCGGCCGACTTCCGGCTGCGAGCCGGCGCCGAGGCCTTCGGTGACATGCGCGCCGAGCTGGATCAGCCGCTCGGCCTTCGACATGGTCAGCGCCTGCGCGTCGGTGTTGGCCACCACGAACTCGACGCCGCGCAGGCCGGCTGTGATCATGTTGTTCACGGCATTGCCGCCGCCGCCGCCGACACCGAACACGGTGATGCGGGGCTTGAGCTCGGTGATGTCCGGCTTCTGCAGATTGATGGTCATTGTCTCCGTCCTTTGCCTTTCCCGCCGCCTCGCCGCTGCGGCCGCCTATGGGGCTGTCCCCGTCAAATTAAAAACTGTCTCTCAACCACTGACTCATGCGATGCAGTTTTCCGCCCGTTCCGGTCATCCTGAAACCGGAAAGTCCTTTCGCCGAATGGCTCTCGAAGCTCGCCATCTGCGGATAGATCATCAGTCCGACCGGGGTCGAGAACGCCGGTCCCTTGGCCGCTTCCGGCAGGCCTGCGACGCCCAGCGGACGGCCGATGCGCACATTGCGACCGAGAATGCGGCGCGCCGCTTCCGGCAGGCCGGCAAGCTGGCTGGCGCCGCCGGTGAGCACGACCCGCTTGCCGACGGCATTGCCGTAGCCGGACTTGTTCAGCCGATCGCGCAGAAGCTCCAGCGTCTCGTCGATGCGGGCGCGGATGATGCGCGTCATCACCGAGCGCGGGATCTGCAGCGGCACGTCGCCCTCCTCGCCGATCGGCTGGATCGAGACGAGGTCGCGGTCGTCGGCGCTGCCGGGCAGCGCCGAGCCATGCATCACCTTCAGCCGCTCCGCGGCATCGAGCGAGGTCGACAGCCCCTTGGCCATGTCGAGCGTCACATGGTTGCCGCCGATGGCGATCGCGTCGCCATGAACGAACTTGCCTTCCGCGAAGACCGAGATGGTCGTCGTGCCGCCGCCCATGTCGATGCAGGCGGCGCCCATTTCGAGTTCGTCATCGACCAGCGAGGCAAGTCCGCTGGCATAGGGCGTCGCCACCATGCGCTCGACCGACAGGTGCGAGCGGTTGATGCAGAGCTCCAGGTTGCGCATCGGCGCGGCATCGCCTGTCAGCACATGCATGTCGACGCCAAGCGCATCGCCCACCATGCCGCGCGGGTCGCGTATGCCGCGCTCGCCATCGAGCGAGAAGCCGACGGGCAGCGAATGGATCACCTCGCGCTCGGCCCTCAGCGCCTGCTTGGCGCCGGCGGCGAGCACGCGCTTGATGTCGACCTCCTCGACCTGATGGCCGCCGAGATTGACGGTCGCCGAGAAGGCTTCGCTCTTCAGCCGGCCCGCCGTCATGTTGACGATGAGGGAATCGACCGTGAGCCCGGCCATGCGCTCGGCCGCGTCGACGGCAAGCCGGATGGCATGCTCGGCGCGATCGAGGTCGATCACCACGCCGGACTTCACGCCTTGCGACTTCTGGTGGCCGATGCCGATCACCTGGATCCGGTGCGAACGTCCGCGCAGGAGCTTGCCGTCCTCGTTCGGCTTGAGCTTCGCCACCACGCAGCAAACCTTGCTGGAGCCGACATCGAGCACGGTCAGCGTGCCCGACCGGCGCGAAGAAGTGTCACTACTGCCGCCAAGCCAGCTCATATCTTCGTCCCCGCCTTGCGCTTGGCCAGGTTCTTCGGCTTGTCGCTGAGCGCGGCTTCGCGCTGCGTCGCCGCCTCCGGCGAGAGCTCCACGACCAGCCGGTCGGGAAGCCGCATATCGACGGCGGCGATGTCGCGCGTCAAAAGCCCGTTGTCATGATCGATCTTGACCAACTCGGCGATCGCCTGGTCCTCGCCGTCTTCCGGCAGCTTGATCGTGATGCCGTTCTCAAGCCTCAGGTCCCAGCGGCGCTCGCCGACCCGGATGTAACCTTTGACCCGAGCCGCAAGCTCCGGGTAGCGTTCGATCTTGGCGAGAAAGGCCGGCGCCATCGCCGGGGCGCCGGCGCCGATGATCAGCGGCAGCAGCGCCTGCTTGCCACCCGAGAATGGCGCGATCACCTCGCCCGACCGCTCGATGACGGAAACCGAGGTACCCTGCTGCCAGAGCGCGAAGGGCTCGCGCTCCTCGATGCGCACTTCCAGCGTATGCGGATAGATCTTGCGCACCGCCGCGCCCTCGACCCAGGGCAGCGTCGCGATGCGCTCACGCGCCGCTTCGGCATCGAAGCCGATCAGCGAGGTCCAGCCATCGAGGCCGAGCCGGTCCAGCACATCGATCTCGGATGTCTGGCGATTGCCGACGACCTTGATCTGGTCGACAGCAAAACCAGTGCGCGCCGTCACGCCCTGCACGATGCTGTCGGCGTAACCGCCGAGAAAAGCGCCATACGCGCTGCTCGATGCGATCAGCGCAGCGGAAAGGATCGCCGCCGAAAAGCGCGGCGCTTCATATTCGCCGCCGCACAGGCGCGCCAGAACGCGCATCGGCCGGCGGAGCTGACGCGGCAACACGAAACGGTCGAATGACAGAGACATGCCGAACAGCGCGGGCCAAGCCGCGCCACCGCCATTACCCTGTCCCCACCTCAACGCAGACACGAAGCGTCCTCCACCATCCAACTCAACAAATCGCCGAACGAGTGTCCCGCTTGCGCGGCGATTTCGGGTACCAGAGACGTCGGCGTCATGCCCGGCTGAGTGTTGACCTCGAGCCAGACAACCTCGCCGTTCTCGGAGTGACGGTCGTCGTAACGGAAGTCCGATCGGGAAACGCCCCGGCAACCAATGGCAAGATGAGCCTTGAGGGCCAGTGTCTGTATTTTTTGGTAAATATTCGGTGAAATTTTAGCAGGGATTTCGTGTTTTGATCCGCCGGGAACGTATTTTGAATCGTAATCGTAGAAGGAATGCCCGGTCGGGATGATCTCGCACACGCCAAGCGCCACATCACCCATCACCGCGCAGGTCAATTCGCGCCCATGGATGTAGCGCTCGACCATGACGATCTCACCATATTGCCATTCGGTCGAGCCGATCACCTGCGGCGGATGCGACTGCCCTTCATGCACGATGACGACACCAAAGCTCGACCCCTCATTGACCGGCTTGACCACATAAGGCGGCTTCATCGGATGCCTGTTCTGGACAGCGAAGCGATTGACCACCTTGGATTCCGCGACCGGAACGCCGGACGCCTTGGCAACCTTCTTGGCCTGCTCCTTGTTCATGGCCAACGCCGAAGCGAGCACACCCGAGTGGGTGTAGGGAATTGCGAGATATTCGAGAATTCCCTGGATGGTGCCATCCTCGCCGAACGGACCATGCAGCGCATTGAAGGCGACATCGGGCTTGAGCTCGGCAAGTACAGAACCGACATCGCGCGAAACATCGACACGGGTAACCTGGTAGCCTTCATTCTCCAGCGCATCCGCACACGCCTTCCCCGAGGACAGAGACACGGGCCGCTCCGAGGAGAATCCACCCAGGAGGACAGCCACATGCTTCTTCTTCATTCCCGTCATCCCCTCTCACGCCGGGTCTGCCACCGATATTCCCGCACCGCATTTCCGAGCATTGAGTCCGAGTCTTCCGGCAGGTTGCCCCCCCAGACGGAAAACGCGGCTGAACGCGTCGAACGACTCAAATCAGGAAACGCTTTAGGGCAGAGAATCAGAGAGTTGATTCGCTGGCAAGTACCTATGATTCCGAGAGATTCACTTTCCGCGAAAACGGCAGCAAAAAGTGAATTGTGAGTCTTTAAGGCAACGGTTTGCGGCCGTTTCAGACCGCTGGAAGTTCAAGCATCACATGAACTTCAGCCTGCGCTAAAGAAGCTGCCCGAGGAACTCCTGCACCTCATGGCCGGGTCTAAAATTGCCGAGGCGCTTGATCTCCCAGTGCAGCCGGATGCCCGAATTCTCGAGCACCCGCGCCCGCACCGTCTCGCCGAGATATTCGAGGTCGTAGCCCGTGGCCGTGCCGGTGTTGATCATGAAGTTGCAATGCATCGGCGACATCTGCGCGCCGCCGATCATCAGCCCGCGGCAGCCGGCCTTGTCGATTTCCTTCCAGGCCGAGGTGCCTTCCGGATTCTTGAAGGTCGAGCCGCCGGTCTTCTCGCGGATCGGCTGCACCGTCTCGCGATGGTTCTGCACGGCATCCATCGCCGCCTTGATCGCCACCTTGTCTTCGGAGAACCCTTCGAAAATGGCTGAAGTGAAGATCAGTCCGGAAGGCGCGGATGAGTGGCGATAGGCATAGCCCATATCGGCGTTGCTCAGCGTATGGAGATTGCCGTTGCGGTCCAGCGCCCTCACCTCGACGACCCGCTCGCGGGTCTCGACGCCGTTGGCGCCAGCATTCATCCTGAGCGCGCCGCCGACTGCTCCGGGGATGCCGTGGTAGAAATGGAAGCCGCCGATGCCGGCTTCGTAAGCCACCGCGGCGACACGTTTGTCCGGCGTTGCCGCTCCGGCCTTGATCGTGGTCGGCCCGGTCGCCTCGGCCTCGCCGAAACCCTTGGCCGAGAGCCTGACGACGAAACCGGGAATGCCGCCGTCGCGTACCAGAAGGTTGGAGCCGACGCCAACCACCATGACCGGTATTTCTTCCGGCACGGCGCGCAGGAAAGCCGCCAGGTCTTCCTCGTCGGCCGGCTGGAACAGCGCCTCCGCCAGGCCGCCGGCCCGGAACCAGGTGATCTTGTCCATTTCGGCGTTCGGCGTGACGCGTCCGCGCAGGCCGGAAAGCTTGTCGCCGAGTTTATCGATGAGGTCCTGGCCGCGCATCATGAAGGCGTCCCACCAAGTTCCTTGGGCAGCGCATAGGCCCACTGCGTGATGTTGCCGGCGCCAAGGAAGACGACGAAGTCGCCGGGCTTGGCAAGCTCGCGAATGGCGGGCGCGACCGCCGCCGCGCCATCGATATAGCGTGCGTCGCGGTGGCCGCCAGAGCGGATGCGCGACACCAGCGCGTCGGAAGTCACGCCTTCTATAGGCTCTTCGCCGGCCGCGTAGACCGGCGCCACCATGACCGTGTCGGCATCGTTGAAGCAGACCGAGAATTCCTCGAAGAGGTCATGCAGCCGGGTGAAGCGATGCGGCTGCGCGATGGCGATGACACGCCCCTTGGTCGCGCTCCGTGCCGCCTTGAGCACCGCCGCGATCTCGACCGGATGGTGGCCGTAATCGTCGAACACCTCGACGCCGTTCCACGAGCCGGTATGGGTGAAGCGCCGTTTGACGCCGGCGAAGGACGACAGGCCCTTCTTGATCGCCTCGGCCGAGAGGCCAAGCTCATGCGCGACCGCGATTGCCGCCGTCGCGTTGGAGACATTATGTCGGCCTGGCATCGGCAGGCGCAAATCCTTGATCGTCGAGGTTCCACGCCCCTTGCGGTCGCGGATCACCACATCGAACGCCGAGGTCGCGCCTTCCATGCGGTGGTTGGTGAAGCGCACGTCGGCCTGCGCGTTCTCGCCATAGGTGATGACGCGCCGGTCCTCGATGCGGCCGACCAGCGCCTGCACTTCCGGGTGGTCGGTGCACATCACGCCGAAGCCGTAGAACGGCACGTTCTCGACGAACTGGCGGAAGGCCTCGCGCACCTTGTCGAAGCTGCCATAGTGGTCGAGATGCTCGGGATCGATGTTGGTTACGACGGCGATGTCGGCCGGCAGTTTCAGGAACGTGCCGTCGCTCTCGTCGGCTTCGACCACCATCCACTCGCCATCACCCATGCGCGCATTGGTGCCATAGGCGTTGATGATGCCGCCATTGATGACGGTCGGGTCGAGCCCGCCGGCCTCGAGCAGCGTCGCCACCATGGACGTGGTCGTCGTCTTGCCATGCGTGCCGCCGATGGCGATGGCCTGGCGGAAACGCATCAGCTCGGCCAGCATCTCGGCTCGGCGGACAATGGGGAGCAACTTCTCCCGCGCGGCCTTCAGTTCCGGGTTGGACTTCTTGATCGCGGTCGAAACGACCACGACTTCGGCGTCGCCGAGATTCTCGGCCCTGTGACCGACGAAGCATTCGATGCCCTTGTCGCGCAGCCGCTGTACATTGGCGCCGTCGGCCTGATCGGACCCCTGCACCTTGTAGCCGAGATTGTGCAGCACTTCGGCGATGCCGCTCATGCCGATGCCGCCGATGCCGATGAAATGCACAAGGCCGATCGTCTGCGGCATCTTCATGCGCGCGTCCTCCTGTAGTCCGAAACCGTTTTGCCGGACGCAATAGCCTCTGTCAGATCGGCGAGCAACCGCGCCGCATTCGGTTTCCCGGCCGAGCGGGCGGCGGCGGCCATCGTCGCCAACCGGTTCGGATCCTCGATCAGCCCGCCGACCAGCTCGGCGATCCGCTCCGCCGACAGCGTCGACTGCGGATGGAGCTCGGCGCCGCCGGCGGCGGCAAGCGCCGCGGCATTCGCCGCCTGGTCGTGGTCGAGCGCGTGTGGGTAAGGCACCAGCAGCGCCGGCCGGCCGATGACGGCGATTTCCGAAACCGTCGAGGCGCCGGAGCGCGACATCACCAGCTGCGCCGCCCCGATGCGCGCCGCCATGTCGGTGAAGAAGGGCGAAACCTGGGCGTCGACGCCGAGATCGGCAAGGATGCGCTCGACATCCTCGGCCTGCGCCGCCGTGTCGGGATCGGAGATGTCGCGCAGATGCAGCACCAGGTCGGCTTCGACGACCTCTTCCAGCGTCGCCCGGAAGGCGGCCACAAGATGAGTCGGCAGGTCGGAGATGAAGCCCACCGTGTCCGACAGGATCACCGGCGTGCCGTGCGGCAGCCGCACGCGCCGCAACGTCGGGTCGAGCGTCGCGAACAGCATGTCCTCGGCCAGCACCCCTGCCCCGGTCAGCCGGTTGAACAGCGTCGACTTGCCGGCATTGGTGTAGCCGACGATCGCCACCACCGGAAACGGCACCTTCTTGCGCTTGGCGCGATGCAGGTCGCGCGTGCGCCGCACCGTTTCCAGCTCGTGCTTCAGCTTGGTGATCTTGTCCTGCAGGATGCGGCGGTCGGATTCGATCTGGGTTTCGCCGGGGCCGCCGAGGAAACCGGCGCCGCCGCGCTGCCGCTCGAGGTGGGTCCAGCTGCGCACCAGCCGGCCCTTCTGGTAGTTGAGATGCGCAAGCTCGACCTGCAGCGTGCCTTCCTTGGTGCGTGCCCGTTCGCCAAAGATCTCGAGGATCAGCCCGGTGCGGTCGAGCACCTTGGCGTTCAGCTCCTTTTCGAGATTGCGCTGCTGCACCGGCGTCAGCGGATGGTCGACAATGACCAGCTCCGCCTTGCGCTCCTTCACGATGTCGGCGAATTCGGCCACCTTGCCGCTGCCAAGCAGCGTCGCCGGTCGCGGGTCGGCGACCGTCACCACCGCTGTGTGAACCGGGTTGAGATCGATGGCGCTGGCAAGCCCGACCGCTTCGTCGTGGCGAGCATCCGCCGAGCGGCTCAGGCGCGGGCGGCTCGACTCATCGTCGCCGCGCGGCTGGCGGGTAAGCACCGGCACAATAACGACAGCCCGGGTCGGATCCTTGGCTTCCGGCCCGAGTTGATGTCCTTGTTTTCCGCGAACGCTGCGGTCCGCGTTCTTATCACGTGCCAATCAGGCGCCCTGGCTTTCCTCGCCATCGAACATCTGAACCGGCTGGCTCGGCATGATCGTGGAAATGGCGTGCTTGTAGACGAGCTGGGAGTGCCCGTCACGCCGCAACAACACACAAAAATTGTCGAACGAAGTGACGACGCCGGTCAGCTTCACGCCGTTGATGAGGAAGATGGTAAGTGGATTTTTGCTCTTGCGAACTGAATTCAGGAACAGGTCCTGAAGGTTTTGCGATCGTTCCGCCATTTTTCTTGTCTTTCGCCGATCCCCTTCGGTTTGCGGCCAATGCGCCAAATTACGCGGCACCTGTCAAGCGCGCAAACCCCCTCTTGCCGATACAAAGGCAAGCAGAACGAGATAGTTGAGGTTCATTCCAGTTGTGCGGTTATCAGGCTGGACTTTTTTCCGCAATGTCAAAAAAGGCCTGCCGCAACGAAAGTGTCATGGAACCGGGATGGCCATTTGCGATCGGCGCGCCGTCGATTTCGACCACCGGCATGGCGATTGTGGTCGCCGAACTGATGAAAGCTTCGCGCGCCGCCTTGGCTTCGGCGACCGAAAAACCGCGTTCCTCGATCTTGAGGCCGAGCTTGGC
>NZ_RZTO01000192.1:0-8656 GCF_003997225.1 Mesorhizobium sp. M2C.T.Ca.TU.002.02.1.1 | reverse complement strand
GGCCGGTCTTGGCGACCTGGGCGATCTTGATCTGCCTTGTCAGGCCTTGCTGCGCGGCCTGGCGCCAGAAGGCGGCGAAGTCGGGCGGGATCGGGAAGGAGTTGAAGATCTCGACGCCTTCCTGCTTGAACAGCGCGATCTGCGAGGAATAGTCGGTGGTGCCGGTCTCGTAGGCGCCGGGATCGACGATCGTGAAACCCTGCTTGGCCAGAAGCGGCGCCAGGTTTGCGCGGATGGCGTTGCCGTCGGCGTCGTTGGGATACATGACGCCGACCTTCTTGTTGGTCTCGATCAGGTTCCACTGCGAAATGTAGGTCTTGAAGAACTCGCCGACGCCGAAGCCGAAATGATAGGTCCATTTAAACGGCGAGGGCGCGCCGGGCTTGGCGCCGCGGCCGAAATACCAGGCCTCCCACGGCATGACCGTCGACAGGCAGGGTACGCCGGCGGCCTCGCAGGCGTCCGCGACTGGATTGATCACCTCCGGCGTGGACACAGCGAGCATCAGATCAACGGCCTGGTTGTTGATCAGGTCCTTGGCGAGCTGGCCCGCGCGCGACGGATCCGACTGCGTGTCCTGATCGAGGATCTCGACGCTGTATTTCTTGCCGCCGAGCTCGATGCCGCTGGCCAGGGCCTTGCGGGCGAGGTCGAGCACATAGCCGTCGGTCTCGCCGAAGCCGGCAAGCGGGCCGGTGCGCGGGCTGACGAAGCCGACCTTGAGCGTGTCGGCGGCCTGCGCGAAGGCCTTGCCGCGGCCGAATGCAAGTGCCGCACCGCCGCCCATCGACGTGGCGATGAACTGGCGTCGTGAAATGCCCGATATGGCGGGCCTGCTGCCGATATTATGAGACATCTGCTCCTCCCTCAGTCGCCGTTCGACACGACGGCAAACGGGTCTTCCGCTTGCGGCCGCACAGCACGGCTTTCGATCCTCCGGAGGTCACATTGCACTAGCGGTTTGGTTCGGTAAAATGATATTTTACGGTGTTTCATTAACCTATGGGTTAGTGAAATTCGGACTGCCGACCCGATCGTCAGGCGTGGTGCCGCGCCGCTTCGCGGATCGTCTGCAAGAGGATGGTGAAGGCAGGCGAGGGCGCTGTGTCGGTGCGCATGGTCAAGCCCACCGGCCCTTTGGTCTCCTCCGTATCCACCGGCAGGGCGACGAAGGCGCCGCTGGCGATCTCATTGGCGACGACGCCGGCCGAGATGATCCACACGGCGTTGCTCTGGCGCATGAAGGAGCGGCCGAAGGAATCGGAAACGGTTTCGATTTCCGTGGCCGGCGCGGTCATGCCGTTGGTGATGAAGAGCCGGTCGACGAAAGGCCGGATGACGGATTCCCGCGTCGGCATCAGCACGGGAAACTCGTCGAGCCGCGCGAAGATGTCTGTTCCCGGTTCCGACAAGGGATGACCGGCCCGCACCACGAACAGCACCTGCTCCGAATAGAGGTGTTCGAAGAAGAAGCCGGTCATATGCTCCGGCGCGGCGAGGCGGCCGACGACGAGATCGAGCGCGCCGACGCGCAACTGCTCGAGCAGCACGGCGTTCTCACCGGTGACGATCTTGAGCGCGGCGCCGGTGTTTTCCTCGAGGAACAGGTTCATGGCAAGCGGCATCACCCGCGCCGACACGGTCGGCAGCGCGCCGATACGGATCGGGTCGCGATTGAGTGCGCCGTCCTGGCGCACGGAATCGACGCCGCGCTTCAGCGCCGAAATCGCCGAGCCGGCATGGCCAAGGAAGATCTCGCCGAGACGCGTGACGCGGATGCCGCGCCCGTCGCGCTCGACCACGGCGACGCCGAGCGCTTCTTCGAGCTCACGCAAGGTCTTGGTCACGGCCGGCGCGCTGACATGCAGGAAGTCGGCCGCGCGCGCGACGCTGCCTTGCCGAGCGACCTCGAGAAACGCCTGCAGATGGCGGAAGCGGATTCGGCTTTCGGCCATGGTTCGATAACCTCAGAGTTAATGAAACGCCGCAAAATATCATTTTACCGAACCAAACTGCTCGTGCAATGTGGCTTTGGAGGATCGAAATCGTGCCATTCGTCAGCATAGGCGGCGTCACGCTGCATCACCGCTTCATCGAGGCGGCGGGCACGCCGCGTCCGATCATCTTCATCAATTCGCTGGGCACCGACTTCCGCATCTGGGACGACGTCGTGGCAAAGCTCACCGGTGAAATGCCGATGCTCGTCTACGACAAGCGTGGCCATGGTCTGTCGGATATCGGCAGCGGCGCGCGTTCCATCGACGACCATGTCGACGATCTGGCGGGCCTCATCGACCACTTCGGCTTCAACAAGGTCGTGCTCTTCGGCCTCTCCGTCGGCGGCATGGTCGCGCAGCGGCTTTACGCTCGCCGGCCCGAGCTCGTGGAGGCGCTCGTCCTCAGCGACACCGCGCATAAGATCGGCACGGCCGACAGCTGGAACACGCGTATCGCAACCGTCGAGCGCGACGGCATCGAGGCGATCGCCGACGGCATCATGAAAGTGTGGTTCACGCCGGAATTCCACGCCGCGCGCGCGGCCGATCTGGCCGGCTGCCGCAACATGCTCACCCGGCAGGCGCTGCCGGGTTACATCGGCACCTGCATGGCGGTGCGCGATGCCGATTTCACCGACAGCGCGCGGCGCATCGCTGTGCCGACGCTCTGCGCCGTCGGCGATCAGGACGGCTCGACCCCGCCCGACCTTGTCCGCTCGCTGGCCGGACTGATCCCCGGCGCGCGTTTCGAAGTGATCCGCGATGCCGCGCACATCCCGTGCATCGAGCAGCCCGAAGCGCTCGTCAGCTTGATCCGCGATTTCGTCGCCTCGTTGCCCGAGGGAAAGTCTGCTCATGGATGATCTCACGAAGAACCGCTACCGGACCGGTCTCGAGGTTCGCCGCTCCGTGCTCGGCGATCCCCATGTCGACCGCGCCGAGGATACCGCGACCGATTTCGACCGGCCGTTCCAGCAGCTGATCACCGAAGCCGCCTGGGGAACGGTATGGGCGCGGCCCGGCTGGTCGAAGCGCGAGCGCTCGATCGTGACGCTGGCGCTGCTTGCGGCACTCGGCCATGACGAGGAAGTGGCCATGCATGTGCGCGCCACCGCCAATACCGGCGCCACGCGCGACGATATCTGCGAGGCCTTCTTGCATGTCGCGGTCTATGCAGGCGTGCCGGCCGCCAACCGCGCCTTCAAGATCGCCAAGGAGGTGTTCGCGCAGATGGACGGAGCCAAGACCGCCCATGGCTGAGCGAGGCTCGAACCGTTCGCCGGAAACCGGCGCCTTCTTCCAGCGCGACCGCCAATGGCATCCGCCGGCCTTCACGCCGAACTACAAGAGCTCGGTGCTGCGCTCGCCGCAAAAGGCGCTTTTGTCGTTCGACAACACGCTGTCGGAACTGACCGGACCGGTGTTCGGGCACACGATGCTCGGCGAGCTCGACAACGACCTGATCCACAATTTCGCCAAAGCTGGCGAGGGCGCGCTCGGTGAGCGCATCATCGTCCATGGGCGTGTGCTGGACGAGCGCGGCAAGGGTGTCCCCGGCGTGCTGCTCGAATTCTGGCAGGCCAATGCCGGCGGGCGCTACCGCCACAAGAAGGACGGCTATCTCGCCCCGCTCGATCCGAATTTCGGCGGCTGCGGCCGCACGATCACCGGCGAGGACGGCGGCTACGCCTTTCGCACCGTCAGGCCCGGGCCGTATCCGTGGCCGAACGGTCCGAATGACTGGCGGCCGGCGCATATCCATTTTTCGGTGCTCGGCCACGGCTTCGCGCAGCGGCTGATCACGCAGATGTATTTCGAGGGCGATCCGCTGATCTGGCGCTGCCCGATCGTCGGCGGCATTTCCAACAAGGAAGCCATCGAGGCGCTGATCGCCGCGCTCGACATGCAGTCGACGATCCCGATGGACGCGCTCGCCTACAAGTTCGACATCGTGCTGCGAGGGCGCCGCTCGACGCTGTTCGAGAACAGGCCGGAGGGCAATTGATGGCGCACTCGCTCGACCGGCTGAAGGAAAGCCCTTCGCAGACCGCCGGCCCCTATGTGCATATCGGGCTGACACCCAATTTCTGCGGCATCGGCGGTGTCTATGCGAGCGACCTCGGCTCGACGATGCTCAACGGTGAGACCAGGGGCGAGCGCATCGAATTGCGTATCCGCGTGCTCGACGGCACCGGCACGCCGCTCAAGGACGCGCTGATCGAGATCTGGCAGGCGGACGCCGACGGGCTCTACAATTCGCCCTCGGAATTGCGCGGCGCGGCCGATCCGAACTTCTTGGGTTGGGGCCGGCAGCCGACCGACATGGAAACGGGCGTCTGCCTGTTCCAGACGATCAAGCCGGGTCGCGTGCCGTTCCGCGACGGTCGGTTGATGGCGCCGCACATCACGCTGTGGATCGTGGCGCGCGGCATCAATCTCGGCCTGCATACGCGCCTCTATTTCTCGGACGAGGAAAAGGCCAATGCCGAGGACCCGATCCTTGCCCGCATCGAACATCGCCTGCGTGTGCCGACACTGATCGCCGAGCGCCAGGGCGATACCTACGTCTTCGACATACACCTGCAGGGCGAAAAGGAGACGGTCTTCTTCGACAGCTGACCGTGGCCGCCATGACCGTTTCGCCCTTCGATCATCCGCTCCTTTCCGGCCTGCTTGGCGACGAGGAGGCGGCGCGGCATTTTTCCGCCGAAGCCGATATCGACGCGATGCTCGCTTTCGAGCGGGCGCTGGCAGAGGCGGAAGCGGAGTTGGGCGTCATCCCGCGTGATGCCGGGGCGGCGATTGCGAAAGCTTTGGGATCGTTCCGACCGGATACGGCGAAGCTGCGTGCCGGCGTCACCACGGATGGCGTCGTGGTGCCGGAACTGGTTCGGCAGATCAAAACCGCGGTCGGTACGCCGCACGATGCATATGTGCATTTCGGCGCCACCAGTCAGGATGTCATCGACACCTCGCTTGTGCTGCGCTTGCGACAGGTCGTCGACCATATCGGCCTGCTGCTCGGCGAGAACGTCGTGCGCCTCACAGGGCTGGGGCTGGAGTTCGAAAGCCGCGAACTCATGGCGATGACGCGCATGCAGCCGGCAATTCCAATAACCGCGGGGGATCGGATCGTTTCGTGGCGGGCGCCGCTCGAACGTCACCAGGAACGCTTGAGAGAGCTCTCCGGCCGGCTGCTGGCGCTGCAATTCGGGGGTGCCGCCGGAACGCTGGAAAAGCTCGGCGACAACGCCGCCGCCGTCCGCGCCGCGCTTGCCGCGAAGCTCGGTCTTGCCGATGCGCCGCAATGGCACAGCCAGCGCGATGCGCTCGCCGAATTCGCCAGCTGGCTGTCGCTTGTCTCCGGCAGTCTCGGCAAGTTCGGACAGGATGTCGCGCTGATGGCGGAGTTTGGCGCCGACATAAAACTGTCGGGCGGTGGCGGCTCGTCGGCGATGCCGCACAAGCAGAACCCGGTGAAGGCGGAAGCGCTGGTGGCGCTGGCGCGCTTCAATGCCGTCCAGCTCTCCGGCATGCATCAGGCGCTGGTGCATGAGCAGGAACGCTCGGGCGCCGCCTGGATGCTGGAATGGCTCATCCTGCCGCAAATGGTCGTGGCGACCGCGGCCGCGCTGCGGCTTGCCGCCGAGCTGACCGCGCAGATCGAGAGCCTCGGTCATTGATGCGCACGCAGGTCGCCATCATCGGGTCCGGACCGTCCGGGCTGCTGCTTGGCCAGTTGCTCGCCGCGATCGGGGTCGAGACGATCATCCTCGAGCGGTCCAGCCGCGAGCATGTGCTCGGCCGCGTTCGCGCCGGCGTGCTCGAACAGGGCACGGTCGACCTGCTCGGCGAAGCGGGCGCGGCGGACAGGCTGCATGCGCAGGGGCTGCAGCATGCCGGCATCTCGCTCGCCTTCGACGGCCGCGCGCATCGCATCGACATGACCGCGCTCACCGGCGGCAAGCATGTCACCGTCTATGGCCAGACGGAGGTGACGCTCGATCTGATGCAGAAACGCGAAGCGGCGGGCTTGGTGACTTTCTTCGAAACCTCGAATGTCGCGTTGCATGGTTTCGACGGCGCTGCGCCCTTCGTCACCTACGACAAGGACGGCGTCACGCATCGCGTCGATTGCGATTTCATCGCCGGCTGCGACGGCTACCACGGCGTCAGCCGCCGATCGGTGCCGGAAAGCGCGCTGAAGACGTTCGAGCGGCACTATCCGTTCGGCTGGCTGGGTGTGCTGGCCGAGGTGCCGCCGGCCGACCACGAGCTGGTCTATGCCAATCACGAGCGCGGCTTTGCGCTCTGCTCGATGCGCTCGCCGCAGCGCAGCCGTTATTATGTGCAGGTTCCCGCCGACGAGCGCGTCGAGGCCTGGTCGGACGACCGGTTCTGGGATGAGCTGCGCCGCCGCCTGCCGCCGCACATAGCGGGTGCCGTCACCATCGGGCCCTCCTTCGAGAAGTCGATCGCGCCGCTCCGCTCCTTCGTCGCCGAGCCGATGCGGTTCGGCCGGCTGTTCCTGGTCGGCGACGCCGCCCATATCGTGCCGCCGACGGGCGCGAAGGGCCTCAACCTGGCCGCCAGCGACGTGCGCTATCTCTTTGCAGGACTTCGCGAATTCTACCGTGAGAGATCGCAAGCCGGGCTTGACGCCTATTCAGCCAAGGCTTTGGCGCGTGTCTGGAAAGCGGTGCGCTTTTCCTGGTGGATGACGACGATGCTGCACCGCTTCCCCGAGACCGGCGAATTCGGCCAGCGTATCCAGGAAGCCGAGCTCGACTATCTCGTGCACTCGAAAGCCGCGTCAACCGCGCTCGCCGAAAACTACGTCGGCCTGCCTTACTGATCGGCTGCCGCGCTCACACTCGCTCAAGCGCGATGGCGATGCCCTGGCCGACGCCGATGCACATGGTGGCCAAAGCCAGCTTGCCGCCGCGCTCGCGCAGCTCCAGCGCCGCCGTGCCGGTGATGCGTGCCCCCGACATGCCGAGCGGGTGCCCGAGTGCGATCGCGCCGCCGTTCGGATTGACGTGCGCGGCGTCCTCGGCGATGCCGAGCTGGCGCAGCACCGCGATGCCTTGCGAGGCGAAGGCCTCGTTCAATTCGACCACGTCGAATTGATCCGGCGTCAGGCCGAGGCGGGCGCAAAGCTTCTTCGTGGCCGGCGCCGGTCCGATGCCCATGATGCGCGGCGCAACGCCAGCGACGCCGCCGCCGAGGATGCGGGCGATCGGCGTCAGGCCGTGCTTCTTCGCCGCTGCTTCGGAGGCGATGATGAGGGCGGCCGCGCCGTCATTGACGCCGGATGCGTTGCCGGCGGTCACTGTGCCGCCCTGGCGGAACGGCGTCGGCAATTTGGCCAATGCCTCGATGGTCGTGCCCGCGCGTGGATGCTCGTCCTTGGAAACGACGATCGCGTCGCCCTTCCTCTGCGGGATGGTCACCGGGGTGATCTCCTTCGCCAGCCGGCCGCTCTCTTGCGCGGCCACCGCCTTGTCTTGGCTGCGGACAGCGAAGGCGTCCTGATCAGCCCTGCTGACGGAAAAATCCTCGGCGACATTCTCGCCGGTCTCCGGCATGGAATCGACGCCATACTGCTTCTTCATCAGCGGGTTGACGAAGCGCCAGCCGATGGTGGTGTCGTAGATCTCGGCATTGCGCGAGAAGGCGGTGTCGGCCTTCGGCATGACGAAGGGCGCCCGGCTCATCGATTCCACACCGCCGGCGACCATCAGCTCCGCCTCGCCTGATTTGATGGCGCGCGCGGCGATGGTGACGGCATCCATGCCCGAACCGCACAGGCGATTGACGGTCGAACCGGGAATGTCCTGCGGGAGGCCGGCAAGCAGCAGCGCCATGCGCGCGACGTTGCGGTTGTCCTCGCCGGCCTGGTTGGCGCAGCCATAGACGACGTCGTCGATGGCGGCCCAATCGACGCCGGAATTGCGCTCGACCAGCGCCTTCAACGGAATCGCGCCGAGATCGTCGGCGCGGACGGAGGACAACGAACCGCCGAAGCGGCCGATCGGCGTGCGGATGTAGTCGCAGATGAAGGCTTCGGTCATTTATGCAGCTTTCCCTTTGGCGGTCCCTTGGTGCGCCGCCTTGGTGCGGGCCTGCAGGTCGCGCAATGTCTTCAGCTCGAGTTCCGTCGGCGCCGGCGTCTCGTCAAGGGCCTCAGCGAACTTGACCGTCCAGCCACAGGTTTCCTGCACCTGCTCGCGGCTGACGCCCGGATGCAACGAGACGACGGTGAACTCCTTGGTCAGCGGGTCGGGCTTCCAGATGGCGAGGTCGGTGATCAAAAGCGTCGGCCCGGCGGTATCGATGCCGAGCCGCTTGCGATGATCGCCGCCGTCGCCATGGCCGAAGGAGGTGAAGAAGTCGATCTTCTCGACCATGCCGCGCTTCGACTGCGCCATGGTGATGTAGACCTGCCTCGACGAGGTGGCGATCTCCGGCGCGCCGCCGCCGCCGGGCAGGCGGGTCTTGGGATGCGCGTAGTCGCCGATGACGGTGGTGTTGATGTTGCCGAACTTGTCGAGCTGGGCGGCGCCCAGGAAGCCGATCGAGATGCGGCCGCCCTGCAGCCAGTAGCGGAACATCTCCGGCACCGCGACGGTGGTGACCGCCGTCTCGCACAATTCGCC
>NZ_RZTO01000191.1:0-8681 GCF_003997225.1 Mesorhizobium sp. M2C.T.Ca.TU.002.02.1.1 | reverse complement strand
GGATTGCGCAGCGAGCCGCCAAAGTCGCTGCCGTCGGCGACCGGCAGCATGTCGAGCGCCAGCGCCACGGCCGCGCCGCCGCTCGAGCCGCCGGCGGTGAGCGTCGGGTCGAAGGCGTTAAGCGTCGAGCCGAAGACCGGGTTGTAGGTGTTGGAGCCCAGCCCGAACTCCGGGGTGTTGGTCTTGCCGATGATGATGGCGCCGGCCTTGCGGATGCGCTCGACGAAGAAGTCGTCCGTGTCGGGAATAAAATCTGCGAAGATCGGCGAGCCGAAGGTGGTTCTTAGGCCCTTGGTCAGGGCCAGGTCCTTGATGGCGATCGGCAGGCCGAACAGCGATCCGGCCTCGCCGCCCCGCGCCAGATGGGCATCGGCCCTGTCGGCCTCGGCCAGGATGTCGGTGCGCCGGCGCAGCGATACGATGGCGTTGACCAGCGGGTTCACGGCCTCGATGCGGTCGAGGAACGCGCTGGCCACCTCATGAACCGAAAAGTGGCGCTGCCTGATCCTGTCGGCGAGCTCGACGGCGGAGAGGCGGCAGATATCGCCGGCCGGCGGCACGGCATGTTTGGTGACGGGACGCATGGCTGCTAGCGCGCCGCCAAGGCGGCGTCGACATCCCTGGCCAGCGGGATCGCCGGCTGCGCGCCGGGTTTCAGGCAGGCGAGCGAGCCGGCCACGGCAGCACGGGTCAGCGCTTGCTCAAGCGACAAGCCGGACGATAGGCCGGCGCCGAAATAGCCGCAGAAAGTGTCGCCGGCGCCGACCGTGTCGACCGGGGTGATCTTCAGCGCCGGAACGGTGAGGAAGTCGTGAGGCGTGGCGGCGAGCACGCCATCGCCGCCGAGCGTGACGACGATGGCGCGGCCGGTCTTTTGGGCGTAGTCGCGCATGCGGGCCGGGCGGTCGCGTCCGGAAAGCGCCAGCGCCTCCCCATAGAGATCGAACTCGGTTTCGTTGGCGACGGCGAAGTCGGCCTTGCCAAGGAATCGGGAAGCCTCGGCACGGAAGGGAGCGGTGTTGAGCACGCTGACGGCGCCCGCCGCGTGCGCCGCGTCAAGCGTGGCCTCGACCGTCTGCAGCGGGATCTCATGCTGCAAGAGCACGACATCGTTCTTTTTGAGGAAGGCCTTGGCGACATCGCCCGGCACCACCGAATCATTGGCGCCCGGCACGACGGCGATGACGTTTTCGCCGTCGGCGCCGACCAGGATCAAGGCGGTGCCGGTGGAGGCGAAACTCTGGCCGACACCGGACAGATCGACATTGCCGGCCTTGAGAAGGGCGAGCGCTTCGGCGGCAAAGCTATCCTTGCCGACCGCGCCCACCATGCGCACCTGGGCGCCCGCGCGCGCCGCGGCCAGCGCCTGGTTGGCGCCCTTGCCGCCGGGCGCGGTGGCAAAGCCTGAGCCGCGCACCGTCTCGCCGGGCTCCGGCAAGCGGTCGACATTGGCGATGAGATCGAGGTTGATCGAGCCGACAACGATGATCAAAGACTGCCTCCCGTTGAAGCGGGTCAGCCTGCGTGAAGGCGAACGCGCTCCAAGATTCTGCTTCTTGCGCAATTCCAGCGAAATGCGCAAAGCGCTTTTCCTGGAATTGCGTGCTGGGCGCGAAGCTAGCCGCAAAGTCCGCCGGTTGCCAGATCACGTCGCTGTCCGCGCGGTCTGGCCCACAGCATCATTCGCAGCGGACCGTTACCTCCGCCTGATAGCTGCCCGCCGGGAAGATGCCCGGCGACTTCGTGGCCGTCAGATCGACCTGGATGGTGTGGGTACCGTTGGTCAGCTTTTGCGGCGAGCTGCCCGGTATATCCAGTCCGGAACCGTCGAGGCGGAAGACGGAGGCGAACGAGACATTGGTGTCGCCGCCGCTGGGCGCGGACGTGAACGCGGCCGGCGCGGGCGCGGAAACGGTGTAGCAGTCCAGCAGGTTTAGGATGGAACACAGAGTCGAGTTCGCTGTGATGGTGGCGCCGGCGCTCGACCCGCCCGCCTGCTTGGAACCGAAGATGTTGATCGACGGATTTGCCTTCATCACGCCGGTGTTGCCGATCATGATCGTGCATGTGCCGATGATCGCAGCCTCCGCCGGCGCGCAGACGCCGGCGAGCAGCAAGGCGGCAAGCAGCGTGCGCCTATTTCTTCTTCTTTTTCCGGCCATCGTCGGTTCCGCGGATGCTCCAGCCTTCATTGGCCCAGGCAGGCGACGATGCGGGTGAGGGGGCCGCGGCCGCCACGCTTCCCGTCGCCTGGCCGTCGGGGCTGAGTCCCATCTTCATGAGCCGCAGCTCCATCTGCAGGCGCTCGACCTCGAGCTCATAGAGCCGGCTGCAATCCAGGCGTTTCGGCGTGCGGCCGATCGGGATCACGACGCGTCCATAGGTGGCGAGGTCGTTGTTCGACTGGCTGTTGCCGTGGATCACGCCAAGGTCGAAATAGGCGCCCGAGCCCGAAACGGCTGAGCGGCAAGTGGTGCCATCCGACGCATGCACCTCGTCCTGGCCCTGCGGCAGGGTCACGCCGGGCAAGGTGAAGCCGGTCTGATTCTGGTTCAGGTTGTAGACATCCTCGGCGAACCCCGGGCGCGCGGCCGCAAAAGCGGCCAGCAGCGAAAGGGTCAGGACCTGCGATGTCCGAAAAACTTCCCGCATATCTGTGCCCTTATCTGCGTCTGCTCGCCCGGAAAGGGGATACTCTCGGTACAGATACGCACTTTACGGTCGGCCGCGCCGTCGAACGGAACGACCACAAGGACCGGACGGGATGCCTGTCCGGCAAGGAGGAAGGCGGCTGGAGAAATCTCGGCGTCGACGGGCTGGAAATCCTGGTCGTAGACGTGAACTTCCACGCGAATGCGCTTGTCGTAGGGATTGCCGGGGAAGATACGCACGGCGAAGGCGTCGGTGAAGGAGCTCACCTCGCCGCGCATCGGTGTCATCGATTGCGCCGCCACCGGCAAGGGAGCAATGCCGCCCGCGGCCATCGCCGCAACGAGAATCCCGAGCCTCTTCAAGGACCGTTTCCTTCTATTCGCAGCGAACCGTCACGGTCGCCTGGTAACTGCCGGCGGAAAAGCGGTTGGTGCCGCTCTTGGTGCCGGCGAGATTGACCGCGATCGTCGAGGTGCCGGGCACGGTGAGCGCGGTCGCGCTGCCGGTTTCGGCGATGGTCTGCGCGCCGGTGGTGGCGAAAGTCGGCGTCCAGGTGGTGGCGGTGACGTCGCTTGCAGGCACCGTGGTGGTGGTCACCGGATCGACACTGAGCTGCACGCCGCCGGTGGTGTCGACCTGGACGCTGCCGGCCGACCCGCCGGCATTGTGCGAGCTCAGCGATTGCAGGTTGCTGCTCACCGTCATGGTGCCGTTGGAATTGACCGTCAGCGTGCAGGTCGCGGTGATGGAGCCGTTGAAAAGGACGTTTCCGGTGGTGGCCGATGCCGGCGGGCAGGCGGCGCCGACCACCAGGCTTGCCGTGATTGCGGCACGGGCGAATTTCATTGAGACCCCTCTTTCGAGCCGGATGGTGCCAGCTCAACGCAGGGGTATCATCTCTTTATCGTGGTTAATTTAGCGTTAACTTAAATAACATTATGAAGCAACTTAAAATAAAACCGGCGATAACCAGAGGTTGTCGCCGGTTGCATTTGACGGATAGGAAGTATATTTTTCCAAATTTTTACAGATATATTATGATGCACGGTTTTTCGCAATGCGGTGCGAAAAAATCGATTGTTTCAGGAGGCCACTTGCCCCGCCTCCCAGCCGAGGATGGCGCGCTTGCGCGTCAGGCCCCAGTGGTAGCCGGTGAGCGCGCCGGACTTGCCGATAGCCCGATGGCAGGGCACCACGAAGGACATCGGATTGGCGCCTACGGCCGCGCCGACGGCCCGGCTGGCGTTGGGCGCGCCGATGCTTGCCGCGATCGAGGAATAGGTGCAGGCCCTGCCCATCGGGATGCGCAGCAAGGCATCCCAGACGCGAAGCTGGAAATCGGTGCCGATCATCACCACGCGCAGCGGCTGGTCGGCACGCCATTGCGTCGGATCGAAGACCCGCGCGGCGTAAGCCTGGGTGGCCGACATGTCCTCGACATAGGTCGCGTTCGGCCAGCGGCCGGACATGTCGGCGAAGGCGGCCCGCTCGCCGCCCGCGTCACAGAAGGCAAGTCCGGCGAGACCGCGGTCGGTGACCATGATCAGCGCGATGCCGAAAGGCGAGATGTGATAGCCGTAGCGGATGGTGAGACCCGCGCCCCGGGTCTTGTAGTCGCCGGGCGACATCGCCTCATGGGTGACGAAGAGGTCGTGCAGCCGGCCGGGGCCGGACATGCCGAGCTCGAACGAGGTCTCCAGGAGCGGCATGCCGGAATCGAGCAGCCTGCGCGCATGGTCGAGCGTCACCGCCTGCAGGAAGGCCTTGGGCGACAATCCCGCCCAGCGTGTGAACAGCTTCTGCAGGCCGGTCGGCGTCTCGCCGACTTCCTCGGCCAGCACCTCCAGCGAGGGCTGGTCGCGATAGTCGAGGCTGATCTTCTCGATGGCGCGGCGCACGACGTCGTAGTCGCTGCCTTGCGGCGTGATGTCGTTCTCAAGGATCGCGGTCGGTTTCATCCGCGTATTCATGGTCATCTGAGCGTTCATGGCAATATCTCCTTGGCCGCGAATATCGGTCTTCCAGAGCTTTGCAACCACCCGAAACTTGCCTTCACTGCGCACGCACCCAGATAGAGTCAGCTTCGGACCGAAGAGGACAATCATGGCCGGCGAAAAGGTCGATCTAACCGGAGCGAAGGAAACCTTGCTGATGACGCTTTACGGCAAGGCGCTGGAGAGCCGGCTGCCCAATTCGCTGCTCCAGGATCGCCTCGCGGACGAGGCCGTGCGCAAGATCGACTATGATTTCGCGAGGCTCAAGGTCGACGGCAATCTCGGCATCGGCCTTGCCATTCGGGCAAAGACGCTGGATGCCCAGGTCGAGGACTTCCTCGCCAGAAACCCGGATGCGATCGTGCTGCATCTTGGATGCGGGCTCGACACGCGCATTTTCCGGGTCGACCCGCCACTGGGCGTGGATTGGTTCGATGTCGACTATCCAGACGTCGTCGAGCTCAGGCGCAGGCTCTATCCGTCCAGGGACCGTTATTACCATCTGATCGCTTCGTCGGTGACCGAGCCAGGATGGCTGGCCGAGGTGCCGCGCAATCGCCCGGCCATGGTCGTAGCCGAGGGCCTGACGCCCTATCTCGCCGCCGACGAGGGGCCGCGGCTGTTCGCGCGGCTTGTCGCGCATCTTGCCGGCGGCGAGTTGATGTTCGACGCCTACAGCCGTTTCGGGCTGAAGCTGATGCGCCTCAATCCGGCCATCAAGGCAACGGGCTCCGAAGTCCATTGGGCCATCGAGGATCCGCGCGAACTGGAGCGGGCTGTTCCGAAACTTCGCTTCATCGGCGAGATCCCGGCTTACAAGCCGGAGCAAGCGGCGCGGCTTAGCTGGTCCGCGCGCTTGTTCATCGGCCTCTGGAAGCTCATCCCCGCCATGCGCAAGGTCGGCAGGCTGCTGCGGTACCGGTTCTGACGTGCTTATTTTGCTCCGAGCATGATCTTGTCCGAACCGCAGGTCAGCGAAAGCAAAAACCGGCGTCCACTTTTCGCTGACGCGGACTTTCGGTTCGGGATCATGCTCAGCGCGTCTTGGCGGTCGCCAGCGCGCGCGAAAAGGCGGTGGCGAAACTCTCACGGTCGTCGGGATTGAGGAAGCCGCCGATCGCCACGCTCCTGCCCTGCGCTTCCACCGCCATTTTGGTGATGCCGATCTCGGCATGGCGGGCGATCGAAAACCGTGTCCAGAACGGATTGAAGCGATGGCTTTCAGAGCGGCCTGAAGGGGCGGTCTTGCGGATGTCGAGGCTGGTGCGCGAGACCGATATCTCCTCGCGGGCGCGCGCTGCCCGGTAATTGGCCCGGAAAGCGATGTAGACGGCGATCACGTCGAGGCCGAAGAAGCCGAACACCGGCCAGGCGCCATGCGCCAGGAAAAACGCGCCGGTGACCGCCCAGCCGAACAGAAGCGCTCCCATCAGGATCAGGAAACCGGTGCGGCCGAGCGAGCGGTGCGGCGTCAGCAGGGCCTGGAAAAATGGCTCGTCGGCCTGGAACGAGGCGTTTGTGTCGCTCATGAGGGAATATTATAGGAAGGAAATGGCGCCTCCCAAGTCGAAAAAATCCGTAGCTGTCAAAAAACCTCAACCCGTCCCTGCCGGCAGCGGCCGGGCGCCTGGCGCTCGGCCGCGAAAAGCCGCTTCCCGGCCGCTTTACAGCCCTGCCGAGGTGCATGAGATCTTCCGGCGTTTTTCCGTTCAACGGCCGGAGCCGAAAGGCGAGCTCGACTATGTCAACGCCTTCACCCTGCTGGTCGCCGTGGTGCTATCGGCGCAAGCGACGGATGCCGGCGTCAACAAGGCGACCAAGGCGCTGTTTTCGGCGGCCGACACGCCGGCCAAGATGCTGGCATTGGGCGAGGCGAAGGTGGGCGACTATATCCGCACCATCGGTCTGTGGCGCAACAAGGCGAAGAACGTGATCGCGCTGTCCAAGGCGCTGATCGACGACTACCAGGGCCAGGTGCCACGGGAGCGCGACGAACTGGTGAAGCTGCCCGGCGTCGGGCGCAAGACCGCCAATGTCGTGCTCAACGTCGCCTTCGGCCAGCACACCATGGCGGTCGACACGCATATTTTCCGCATCGGCAACCGGATCGGGCTGGCGCCCGGCAAGACGCCGGAGCAGGTCGAGCAAGGGCTGCTCAAGGTCATCCCGGCCGAGTATATGCGTCATGCGCATCACTGGCTGATCCTGCACGGCCGCTATGTCTGCAAGGCGCGCAAGCCCGACTGCCCGGCCTGCGTGATCGCCGATATCTGCAAGTCCAAGGAAAAGACCACCGACGTGCCGGCGCCGCTGGTGCCGATCGCGCCGCTGGACGAGACGTTTCCGGCGGGGGTCTAGAGCCGGTCTGGCTCTAGTAACCGTAGCCGCGCGCCATGGCCGCGGCAAAGACCGGGATGAGCAGGAAGATGAAGCCCTCGGCGCGGACGTAGTTCTTCACCGAGGCCAGTTCCGCAGCCGGCACCGCGAAAGAGGGGTTGCCGCCCGCCTGCCTGTTCCAGGAGAGGAAGCGCATGGTGGGCACGATCGACAGCAGGCCGACGATGGCGAAGGCCACCATCTTTGCCCAGAACACCCAGTTATAGACGTAGAATTCCCAGCCTTTCAGCCCATAGAAGACGCGCCCGATGCCGACGATGACGATCAGCGCGGCGATGATGCCGTAATGGCGGTCGATGCCGGCAAGCCGCTTGAGCGTCGCCGCGCCCAGATCGCCACGCACCAGCACGAACTCGGCGCCGATGATGCCGGCCAGCGAGAACACCAGCAGGTGATGCGCGATCGCCAGCAATAGGTCCGTGGTGTCCATGGTTCTTCTCCGGTCGACTTGTGTTTCTGGGTCGGCTTCGCGCGCAAAACTAGCATCGCCAGGCGAAAAGCCATAGCGATACGATCGTGCCAAGGCCGTCATGGCTGGAAGAGCCGCCGCATTATCCTGGCCCTTGATCGAGCGTGCCGGTTTGCTAAGCGCTGTCGCCGCAATGGAGGAGAATGCCATGAGCATCAAGACGGAAGCCGGCGTGCCGATCCTCGAGACGGCACGTACCGTTTTGCGGCCGCACCGTTCGGGTGATTTCGAGACCTATGCCGCCATGTGGGCGGAGCCTGCCGTCACCCGTTTCATCGGCGGCAAGCCGCGCACCCGCGAGGAAAGCTGGATGCGCTTCCTGCGTCATGCCGGCCTGTGGTCGCTGATCGGCTACGGGTTCTGGGCGATCGAAGACAAGAAGACGGGGCGCTTCATCGGCGAGGCCGGCTTCCACGACCTGAAGCGCGAGATCGAACCTTCGATCGAAGGCGTGCCGGAAGCCGGCTGGGCCTTGGCCTCGGAGGCGCATGGCCGGGGCTTGCCAGCGAGGTCGTCGGGCGGATCGTCGCCTGGAGCGACGAGGCGTTCGGACAGGCGAGAACCGTCTGCATCATCGATCCGGAAAACGGCGCTTCGCGGAAGGTGGCCGAGAAGAACGGCTATCGCGAGATTTTGCGCACCACCTATCACGACAAGCCGACGATCCTGTTGGAACGGCAGGCCGGAGGGGCTGTGAGTAGTTAGCCGGCTTTGCGGCGCAGCGTCCGCGCCAAAGCCTCCCAGCTATCCGCCGTCGCATCGCGCTCGCTGCGATTGCCGCGCACAACGGTGGTGGCGTCGAATGGCTGGGGCCTGGCAATCGCATAGCCTTGCGCATAATCGACGCCGATCGCTTTCAAGGCCTCGACGATGCCGTCGCTTTCGACGAATTCGGCGATGGTGCGCTTTCCCGTCACCTTGCCGATGTGATGGATCATCTCGACCATGGCGCGATCGATGCGGTCGTCGAGCATATCCTTGACGAAGCTGCCGTCGATCTTGAGGTAGTCGACCGGCAGATGCTTCAGATAGGCGAAGGACGACATGCCGGAGCCGAAATCGTCGAGCGCGAAGCGGCAGCCGAGCCCGCGCAGGTCGGCGATGAAGCGCATGGCCTCGGTCAGATTGGCGATGGCGCTGGTCTCGGTGATCTCCAGGCAGATCGTTTC
>NZ_RZTO01000190.1:0-8701 GCF_003997225.1 Mesorhizobium sp. M2C.T.Ca.TU.002.02.1.1 | reverse complement strand
CTGGTACACCAACACCGCCTGGATGATGTATCACTGGCTGATCTCGGGCCTCGCCTGCCACGCGACAGTGGTGCTCTATGACGGTGCGCCGATCCTGAAATCGGCCGACGGCCTCGATCCCAGCCCGCTCTGGAAGCTGGCCGAGCGCGCCCGCGTCACGCATTTCGGCACCAGCCCGAAATATTTGGCCACGCTCGCCGCCGAAAACTACGCGCCAGGAAGCCTGCACGACCTCTCGTCGCTGCGCTCGCTGCTGTCGGCCGGCGCGCCGGTTTCGCCCGGACAGTTCGACTGGGTCTACGAGCATGTGAAGCGCGATATGATCTTTGCCTCCATCTCCGGTGGCACCGAGATCATCGGCTGTTTCCTGCTGGGATCGCCGATCCATCCTGTCCGCCGTGGTGAATTGACGACGAAAGGCCTCGGCCTCGCCGTCGCCGTCATGGACGATCGCAGTGCGCCGGTCATCGGCCGTCAGGGCGATCTCGTCTGCACCGAGCCGTTCCCGTCCATGCCGCTGACTTTCTGGGGCAAGGACGGCGACGCGCGCTATCACGCCACCTATTTCGCCGCGCGGCGCGAGATCTGGACGCATGGCGACGTGGCTGAGATGACCGCTTACGGCTCCGGCGTCATCCACGGCCGCTCGGACACGACGCTGAAGCCCGGCGGCGTGCGCATCGGGACGGCGGAAATCTACGCGGCCTGCGAGAATTTCGCCGAGATCGAGGATTGCCTGGTCTTCGGCGCGGCGGTCGAGGGCGACGAGGAAATCGTGCTCTGCGTCAAGCTGAACGACGGCTTTGCGCTGACGTCCGAGCTTGCCGCGCAAATCCGCGGCGCGATCCGCGAAGGGGCCTCGCCGCGCCATGTGCCGCATCGCATCCACGCGGTGCAGGCCGTGCCCTACACGCTGAACGGCAAGCGCGTCGAGGGCGCGGCCCGCACGACGCTCGAGGGCAAGCCGGTCAAGAACATGGCTTCGCTCGCCAATCCGGCCTGCCTCGAGGAATACCGAGCGCTCGACCGGAGCGAGGCGGCATGAGCGGGTCGAAGGGAGCGATCGTCGGCATCGGCGAGCTGAAGCCGCAACGGCTGACCAGCGGCGTGACGACGCTGGAGATGATCGCCGAGGTCTCGCGCCTGGCCGTGCTCGACGCCGGGCTGGAGCCGGCGGCGATCGACGGGCTGCTGGTCGGGCCGCAGGTCGGCGAGACACCGCAGCATGTGCCGGCGACCATCGCCGAATATCTGGGTCTCGCGCCGACCATGGCCAATGTCGTGGACCTCGGCGGCGCGTCCGGCGCCGGCATGGTCTGGCGCGCGGCGGCCGCGATCGAGGCCGGCATGTGCGAGACGGTTCTATGCGTGCTCGCCAACAACCGCGAGGAGACGGCGCCGCGCTCGCCCAACCGCAATCCGATCCGCGAGTTCGACGTGCCCTTCGGCGCCTCGGGCGCCAACATCTCCTATGCGCTGCTGATGCAGGCGCATATGGCGCAATACGGTTCGACCGCGCGGGATTTCGCCATGATCGCCGCCGCGGCGCGCGCCAATGCGCAGCTCAATCCCGATGCGATCTTTTACGGCAAGCCGGCCGATGTGGAAGCAGTGCTGGCCTCGCCGATGATCGCCTCGCCACTGCATCTTCTCGAGATCGTCATGCCGGTCGCCGGCGGTGAGGCTGTCGTCGTCACCTCCGCCGAACGCGCGCGCTCATTGCGCAAGCCGTCGGTCCATCTGCTCGGGGCCGGCGAGAAGGTCACGCACCGCGCGGTCAGCCAGGCGCCGAGCTTGACCTCCGGTCCGCTGAAAAGCGCCATGGCGCGGGCCTTCGCGCAGTCCGGCACGCAGGCCGGCGCGATGGACCTTCTGTCGCTCTACGACTGCTACACGATCATGGTCGCCGCCACGATCGAGGATGCCGGCCTCTGCGCGCCGGGCGGGTTCGGCGCGTGGCTCAACGACCACGACCTTTCCCACAAGGGCGACAAGCCGCTCAACACGCATGGCGGCCAGCTCGGCTTCGGCCAGCCGGACCTTGCCGGCGGCATGACCCATATCGTCGAAGCGGTGCGCCAGCTGCGCGGCGAGGCGGGCGAACGCCAGATCGGCAAGGCCGGGCTCGCGCTGGTCACCGGCAATGGCGCGACGATGAGCGAAGCGACCGCGCTCGTGCTGGGAGCTGCCTGATGGCGATCGATCTCAACGCGCTGAAAACCCCTGGCCCGACGATCACCGCGCTGACCAAGCCATTCTGGGATGCAGCCACCGAGGGGCGGCTGGCCATCCAGCACTGCGAGGATTGCGGCAAGGCCGTCTTCTATCCGCGTCCGATCTGCCCGCACTGCTGGAGCAAGCGTCTGGCCTGGAAAGACGCGTCGGGCAGGGGACGGCTCAAATCCTTTTCGGAGGTGCACAAGCCCGGCCATCCGGGCTGGCAGCCGGCAGCACCCTACCTGGTCGGCCTGGTCGAGCTGGCCGAAGGCCCGACGATACTGAGCTTCATCCTGGCCGGCACACGACCGCTACAGGTCGGGGACATGCTGCTTCTTGCGCCGACCGGCATCGGCGGTCGCGTCCTGCCGGCCTTCAAACCAGTCGAACAGAGCAGAGGAGAAGCCGCAATGAGCACCGAGACGAAAGACGGTTGGGTGGGCGTCGTGAAAGGCCGCCCGCAGGTCGGCGCCTTCGCCGAGCGCACACGGCGCACCAAGATGAGCGACATCGAGGCCTTCACCGATATCACTGGCGATCGCAATCCGCTGCATTACGACCGCGCGCTGGCCGAGAAATCGGTGTTCGGCAAGCTGATCGTCCAGGGCGGCGTCACCTCCGGTATCCTCAACGCGCTGGTGGCGGAGGATCTGCCCGGGCCTGGAACCGTGTTCCTCGAAGTGGCCTGGAAGTTCGTCAAGGCCGTCGGCGTCGATGAAGAGATCACCGGACGCGTCGAGGTCAAGGAAGTGCGCCCCGACAAGCCGATCTGCAAGATCGAGACCAGCGTGCGCAACGGCCAGGGCGAGCTTTGCCTCACCGGCACGGCCACGGTCTTCACCGTTCCGCTGCAAAGCGCATGAGCACGGTCGGCGACGGCCGGCTCGACATGGCAGCCGACAGCGAGCGCTGGCGCGTGCTGTCGCTGCTTTGCCTGGCGGTCGTGCTGTCGCTGACCACCTGGTTTTCGGCGACCGCCATCCTCCCGGAACTCAAGCAGGAACTGGCGCTGGGCGCCAGCGCCGAAGCCTGGCTGACCAATGGCGTCCAGGTCGGCTTCGTGGTCGGCGCGCTGGCGGCGAGTCTCATCAATCTTCCCGACCTTGTGCGGCTGAGCCGACTGATGGCGGGCGCGGCTCTTGTCGCCGCTTTGGCCAACGCGACGCTACTGCTTCATCCCGGGCCGGGCGGCGTGATAGCCGCACGCATCGTCACGGGCGCCGCACTTGCCGGCGTCTATCCGCCGGCGCTGAAACTGGTTGCCACCTGGTTCACCCGCGACCGGGGGCTGGCGCTCGGCGCGGTCATCGGCGCGCTGACGGTCGGCTCGGCGCTGCCGCATCTCTTCCGCGCCGTCTCGACCGCGCTCGACTGGCGTCCCGTGGTCGCCGCCGCCAGCGTGGCAACGGCGGCGGGCGCGCTGCTCTTCCTGCTGTTCGCCAAGGAGGGACCCTATCCCTTCGGCAAGGCGGTGTTCGAGCCGTCCCGCATCGGCCAGGGGTTCCGCGAGAAGCCGTTGCTGTTAGCCAATCTCGGCTATCTCTGCCATATGTGGGAGCTCTATGCCATGTGGGCCTGGCTGCTTGCCTATACGCGCGCCGCTTTCGAGGCGCAGGCGATCGGAACCGCCGCTACCGCGTCGCTATCGACTTTCCTTGTCGTCGCCTCTGGTATCCTTGGCTGCCTGCTCGGCGGCTATCTGTCGGACCGCGTCGGCCGCTCCGCCACCACCGCCGGCATGATGCTCGTCTCGGGCGGCTGCGCGCTGCTGATGGGCTTTCTCTTCACCGGCCCGCTCTGGCTGTTCATGCTGGTGGCCATCGTCTGGGGCGTTTCGGTGATCGGCGATTCGGCTCAGTTCTCCGCCGCCGTCACCGAGCTTGCCGACCGCCGCTTCGTCGGCACCGCGCTTTCGGTGCAACTGGGCGCCGGTTTCGCGCTGACGGTGCTCGCCATCTGGCTGACGCCGCGCTTCGCCGATTTCATCGGCGGCTGGCGCTGGGCCTTCCTGCTCTTGGTTCCCGGACCGCTTCTGGGGGCGGCCGCGATGCTATGGTTGCGAAACTTGCCGGAGAGCGTGAAAATGGCCGGTGGTCTCCGCTAGGGAGGCGCTGCCGCTTGTTGAGTCGCGGCAACTGAAATGCGGCAGGACCGGATGGAACAAGCAACCAGAATGCGCGGGCGTCCTCGTTACGACCAGGAAGATGCCGAGGCGGCCGAGGCTTTCCGCTCGATCGGCTCCAAGGTCCAGCTCAACCGCGATGAGGCCGCACCCCTCTGGGTGCAGTTGCGCAACCAGGTCGAGGAGGCCATCAACACCGGCCTGCTGGCCGCCAATTCGCGCATTCCGTCGGAACAGGCGCTCTGCGATTTCTTCGGCGTCTCGCGTCCCGTCGTGCGCGCTGCGATCGGCTCGCTCTCCAACGAGGGCCGCATCATCAAGATGCCGCGCAAGGGCATGTTCGTCGCAGCCCCCCGCGAGCATGTCGACTTCATGACCGCCAATCTCGGCGTGTTCGACGACCTGACCGCCAAGGGCCACAAGGTCTCGACCCGCACGCTGGAGGTCTACCGCTGCCCGCCGAGCGAGAAGGAGTCCAAGGTCTTCGGCATTCCCGCCAATGGCAGCGTGGTCCGCATCAGCCGCGTCTATATGACCGACGGCACGCCGATCACCATGACGCGCATCAGCCTGCCGGGGCACAGGGTGCCGGGGCTGGAGAACATCCTGTCGGAAAACCAGTCGATCTTCGGCACCATCCGCGCTGTCTTCGGCCTCACCGTGAAGCGCGCCGACCGCTGGCTGCGCGCGGCCCTTCCCACCAAGGAAGAGGCCGATGAGATGGGCGTCGCCGCCAACACGCCGCTGATCGAGATCGAGTCGATCGCCTATGACGCCGACGGCGCCGCGCTCGAATATTACGAGGCCTTCTACAACTCCTCCGTCGCGCGCATCCATATGGCGGTCGAGCAGCCGTCGGCGACGGTGAACGGCGTCGATCGCACCTGACTTGCGTGCATCCAAAAAAGATTCTGTTTTCTGGTTATAACCAGATTGACGGGCCCGGGAAGCTTCTGTAACGTCCCTTTCATGGGGTCGGGAGGAGCCTGACCCGGAGGCATTATCAGGACCTGTCGGCTTGCGGCCGCTGCCTCGGCGGCGAGGGCGGAGTTTTGCCCGCGCTCGAGCCTGTCCTGATGGAGGACGTGCATGGATTACCGGTCGCAATTCGACCTGACAGGCGAGGTCGCCGTCGTCACCGGCGGCGCCAGCGGGATCGGTCTCGAGGCCGCCAAGGCGCTCGGGACTTGCGGCGCGAGTATCGTCCTGCTCGACATGAACACGGATGGGCTGAAGGCTGCTGCCGAAGCGCTCGAGGCCGCCGGCGTGGCGAGCGTCGAAGGCCGCGTGCTCGACGTCACCGATCCGAAAGCCGTCGAGGCAATGGCAACTGCGATCGTCGCCGATTTCGGCAAGGTCGATATCCTGGTCAACAGCGCCGGCATCGCGCGCCTCAACACCGCGCTCGACACGCCGGACGAGGAATGGCGCCTGGTGATGGATGTCAACGTCAACGGCGTCTACTGGGCCTCGCGCGCCTTCGGTCGCTCGATGGTCGCCCGCAAAAAGGGCTCGATCGTCAATCTCGGCTCGATGTCGGGCCTGATCATCAACCGTCCGCAGACGGCGCCGTCCTACATGGTGAGCAAGGGCGCCGTGCACATGATGACGAAGGCGCTCGCGGTCGAATGGGCGAAATCCGGCGTGCGCGTCAACGCGCTGGCGCCGGGCTATGTCGGCACCGAGATGACGCTGAAGATGCGCGAGCGTCCCGAACTCTTCAACACCTGGATCGACATGACCCCGATGGGCCGGCTGGGCACGCCGCAGGAGATCGCCTCGGCGATCCTGTTCCTGGCCTCGCCGGCCTCGAGCTACGTCACCGGCGCGATCCTGTCGATCGATGGCGGCTACACGGCCTGGTAGCGGACCGAATAAGGATTGGAATATCGCATGACCGTTTCGGACCGAGATGTGCGCCAGGCCATCATCGACGCCTGCATCCAGATGAATGAGCTCGGCATCAACCAGGGCACATCAGGCAACATCAGCTGTCGCCACGGCGAGGGTATGCTGATCTCGCCGACCAGCACGCCCTATGACACGCTGCAGCCGGAGGACATCGTCTTCATGGGCTGGGATGGCGCGGTCGACGGGCGCTTGCCGCCGTCCAGCGAATGGCGCTTCCATCTCGACATCATGAAGGCGCGGCCCGAGGTCAATGCCGTCGTCCACGCGCATCCGACCTACTGCACGACGATCGCCATCATGGGCAGGAAGATACCGGCGATCCACTACATGGTCGCGGTTGCCGGCGGCAGCGACATACGCTGCGCGCCCTACGCCACCTTCGGCACGGCGGAGCTTTCGGCGCATGCGGTGGAAGCGCTGCGCGAGCGCAAGGCATGCTTGCTGGCCCAGCACGGCATGATCGCCGTCGGATCGAGCCTCGCCCAGGCGATGTGGCTGGCGGTCGAGGTCGAGACACTGGCGCGCCAGTATCACGGCGCCCTGCAGATCGGCGAGCCGCCGATCCTGTCCGACGAGGAGATCGAGAACGTCATCAAGCGCATGGCGAGCTACGGCCTGCGCGACAAGGAGGCCGCCGCCTAAGCGGAGGACCATGGTTTCGCATATCCTCCGGAAGGCCCGGAGCGATCAACAAGGGAGGAAATGAAAAATGACCAGATCTATGAAAGGCCTCGTCAAGGCGCTCGCTTTGGGGTTGGCGGCGGCTTGCAGCCTTGCCGCCGTCTCCGGCGCGACCGCCGAGGAGCTGTCGCTCAAGGGCAAGCGCATTGGCGTCTCGGCCATCGGCACGGACCATTATTGGGACCTGATGGCGTTCAAAGGCATCCAGGACCGCGTCAAGGAGCTCGGCGGCGAAGTCATCGCGCTCGACGCCGGCCGCAAGGATCAGCAGCAGATCGCGCAGCTGCAGACGCTGATCGCGCAGAAGCCCGACGCTATCATCGAGCAGCTCGGCAACCTCGAAGTGCTGAACCCGTGGCTGCAGAAGATCCGCGACGCCGGCATCCCGCTGTTCACTGTCGACACCGCGACGCCGCACGCCATCAACAACACCACCTCCAACAACTACAATATCGGCGCCGAGATCGCCTTGCAGATGGTCGCCGACATGGGCGGCAAGGGCAATGTGCTGGTCTTCAACGGCTTCTACAGCGTGCCGGTCTGCAAGATCCGCTACGACCAGCTGAAATATGTGCTGACCTCGTTCCCGGATGTGAAGATCGTCGAGCCGGAGCTGCGCGACGTCATCCCGAACACGGTGCAGAGCGCCTATTCCAACGTCACCGACATGCTGACCAAATCGCCCGAGAAGGGTTCGATCGGCGCAGTCTGGGCCTGCTGGGACGTGCCGCAGATCGGCGCCACGCAGGCGGTCGAGGCCGCCGGCCGCAACGAGGTCAAGACCTACGGCATCGACGGTAGCCCGGAAGTCATCAAGATGGTGATGGATCCGAAGTCGTCGGCGGGCGCCGTCGCGGCGCAGCAGCCTTATGAGATCGGCAAAACCTCGGTCGACAACGCCGCCAAATACCTGGCCGGCCAGAAGGTCCCGCCCTTCACCTTCGTTCCGTCGGTGCTGATCAACAAGGAAAATGCCGCCGAAAAAGGAAAGCCATTCCTCGACGCCGCCGAGAAGGCTGGCGTTAAATAGGACGGAACGAAACGACGGGCAGCCGCGCCTGGCGGCGGCCCGTCACATCCAACCAGGATTGACGGCCATGCAGACAGCAAAGCGTGACATTGCTGTATCGATGACAGGCATATCGAAGCGGTTCGGTCCGGTGCGCGCCTTGGAAAACGCGAACCTCGAGATCGCGCGCGGCTCGATCCTCGGCCTTGTCGGCCAGAACGGCGCCGGCAAGTCGACAATCATCAAGGTGCTGGCCGGCATCATCAAGCCGGACAGCGGCTCGATCGTCATCAACGGCGAGACCGTCAGCACGCTGACGCCGGCGTCGGTCGAAAAGCTCGGCGTCCATTTCATCCATCAGGACAGGCTTTTGGTGCCGACCGCGACCGTCGGCGAAGCCGTCTTCCTCGGCCACGAGATCGGCCTCGGCCCGTTCGTCAGCCGCCGCGCCATGGAGCGCCGCGCTGCCGATTTGCTGAAGCGGTTCTTCGGCATGGAACTGCCGGCCGGAACGCTGGTGAAGGACCTGACCACCGCGCAGCAGAAGGTGGTGCAGATCACCCGCGCGCTGGCGCAGAAGGCATCCGTGCTGGTGCTGGACGAGCCGACGGCGGCGCTGGTCAAACGCGAGGTCGACAGCCTGTTCGACGTGCTGCGCCGGCTGCGCGACGACGGCATCGCCGTGGTCTTCATCTCGCATTACATGCAGGAGATCGAAAAACTCTGCGACCGCGTCACCGTGATGCGCAACGGCACCGATG
>NZ_RZTO01000018.1:0-20226 GCF_003997225.1 Mesorhizobium sp. M2C.T.Ca.TU.002.02.1.1 | reverse complement strand
GCCAGCCGACCAAGGCGATCGATCCGGTTTCGGTCACCGATCCGGCCAGCATCGGGGTGCTCAGCCAGGTCGGTGAATACCTGATCCTCGACGATCCCAAGGACGGGCTGCAGCCGAAGCTCGCTTTGTCCTGGGAAGCCGACGAAACGGCCAAGCGCTGGACATTCAAGCTGCGGCCCGGCGTGAAATTCCATGACGGCCGCACCGTCACCGCCAAGGACGTGGTGGCGAGCTTCGAGCGTCTGGTCGATCCGAACAGCGGCTCCTCGGCGCTCTCGGCTTACAAGGGCATCCTCTCCAAGGGCGGCGCCAAGATCGTCGACGACGAGACGGTCGCCTTCGATCTCGACCAGTCGAACTCCAATTTCCCCTTCTATGTCTCCTCCGACGTCTACAACGCCGTGATCCTGCCAGCCGACTATGCCGGCGATTTCGAGAAGAATTTCAACGGCACCGGCCCGTTCAAGCTCGAATCCTTCCGCCCCAAGCAGGGCGCCAGCTTCGTGCGCAATCCCGACTATTGGGGCGACAAGGCGCTGCCCGACCGCGTCGAGATCAAATTCTTCGACGACGAGCAGGCGCAGGTCGTGGCGCTGCAGGCAGGCCAGCTCGACGTCATCCCGAGCACCACGCGCCTGGAACTGGCGATCGAGGGCAATGCCAATTTCAAGCTGCTCAGCGTGCAGGCAAGCTCGCATGACGCCGTGCATCTCAGGACCGACCAGGCGCCGTTCACCGACAAGCGCGTTCGCCGCGCGTTGGCGCTCACCCTCGACCGCGAGGCCATCGTCAAAGGCCTGCTCAAGGGTCGCGCCATCGCCGGTAACGACACGCCATTCGCGCCGATCTTCCCCTCGGCCGATCCGTCCGTGCCGCAGCGCAAGCAGGACATCGCCGAGGCCAAGCGGCTGCTCGCCGAAGCCGGCGTGCCGAACGGCTTCGAGGTGACGCTGACCACCGAGCGCGCCTACGACATCCCCGATTACGCCGTCATCATCCAGAACTTCGCCAAGAAGGCCGGCATCGACATCAAGCTCAATGTGCTGCCGCAGGACGCCTATTACGGATCGGCGACCTTCGGCAGCTCGCCCTGGCTGGACTCCAATCTCGGCATCACCGATTTCGGCCATCGCGGCACGCCCGACATCTTCCTCAATGCGACGCTGAAGAGCGACGGCGCGTGGAACGCCGCGCATTTCAAGAATGCGGATTATGACGCCTTGCTGGTCGAATACGGCAAGGCGCGCGACCTTCAGGCGCAGCGCATCGCGGCCGGCAAGATCCAGGCCCTGTTGCTCGACGAGACGCCGGAGATCATCAGCTACTTCTCGCAATACAGCCGCATCTCCAGCGCGAAAGTGGAGGGCGTGCGCTTCACCGCGATCTCGCATCTCCTGCTCGACCGCGTTTCCTTCGTCCAGGCATGAAGCGGAAACGCCAAACCAGGCGGGATGCCGGATGCTGACCGGCCGCACCTTGTCGGCGCGCGCGGCCTCGCTGCTCCTCACCTTGTGGCTGGTCAGCGTGCTGGTCTTCCTCGCCGGGCAGGTCCTGCCCGGCGATGTCGCGCGCGTCATGCTGGGTCCCTTCGCCGACGCGCAGGCTGTCGCGGCGCTGAACAGGCAGCTCGGCGCCGACCAGCCCGTGCTCGTCCAGTACTGGCGCTGGTTCAGTGCGGCGCTAACCGGCGACTTCGGCACGTCGCTGTCGATGCGCGCGCCGGTCGCGCCCTTCGTGCTGGCAAGCCTCGGCCGCTCGGCGGCACTTGCCGGCATCATCCTTTTGTTTCTCGTGCCGCTCGGCGTCGGCGCGGGCGTCGTCGCCGGCCTCAACCGAGGACGACTGATCGACCGGCTGATCGTGCTTGCCGGCGTCTCCTTCGGCATCGTCCCGGATTTCGTGTCCGGCCTTCTCCTGCTCCTGGTCTTCGGCCTGTGGCTGAACTGGCTGCCGATCACGGGTGCCGCGCCCGATGGCGCGGGCTTCTGGACGAGCGGCTACTATCTCATCCTGCCGGCGCTGCCGCTGGTGCTCAACCTCGCCGGCTATCTGGCGCGCATGACGCGGGCCGGCGTCATCGAGGCGCTGGCCGCCGACTATACGCGCACCGCCATCCTGAAGGGACTCGATCGCCGGCAGGTCATTGTCCGTCACGTGCTGCCCAACGCGCTGACGCCCACGATCGCGGTGCTGGCGACGCAGAGCGGCTACATGCTCGGCGGGCTGGTGGTGATCGAGGCGCTGTTCGGCATCCAGGGGCTCGGCAATCTTGTGCTCAATGCCGCCAAGTCGCGCGATTTCCCGATGCTGGAAGCAGGCGTGCTGGTGATGGCGACGATCTTCGTCCTGTCCGCCGCGATAGGCGATCTCGTCCAGGCGCTGCTCGACCCGCGGCAGCGGCGGCGGGCGTCGCCATGATGGACCTCTTGGAATTCCCCGCGCCTTCGCACGCGCCCACATTGTTGCGGGTCGCCGGCAGGCTGGGCCGTACGGTTCGCGGCCTTCCGCCGTCCGTCGTTATTGGGACGCTCATCCTCGCTTTCTGGATCGCTTGCGCCTTGTTCGGCGACCGGCTGGTTCCCTACGATCCTTATGCCGAGGATTTTCTCGCCACGCTGACGCCGCCCGACGCCGCGCACTGGTTCGGCACCGACCATCTCGGCCGCGACGTGCTGTCCCGCATCATCGTCGGGTCGCGCGATATCCTGCTGGTGGCGCCGCTGGCCACGCTTGGCGGTGTTGCCGCTGGCACCATCATCGGCCTGGCGCTCGGCTATTTCGATGGCCTGGTCGATGCCATCGGCGCGCGGCTGCTCGACACGCTGATGGCCTTTCCCTTCATCGTGCTCGTCACCATGACGCTGGTGGCGCTGGGGCCATCGAACCTCACGGTTATCCTGGTGATCGCCATCGCCTATGCGCCTCTGGTGGCCAGGACCGTGCGCGCCGCGGTGCGCGAGCAGAAGGAGCGCGAATATGTCAGCGCGGCCCGCCTCGGCGGCGAGAATGCCTTCGCCATCATGGTGCTGGAGATCCTGCCCAACATCAGGGAGACGATCCTGATCGAGCTCGTCACAAGGCTCGGCTACGCCTTCTTCTCGATCGCCACGCTGAGCTTCCTCGGCCTCGGCATCCAGCCGCCTTCCGCCGACTGGGGCCTGGCGGTGGCCGAAGGCTACGGCTTCCTCACCGGCGGCAAATGGTGGGTCGTGGTCTTCAACTCGGGCGCGATCGTCTCGCTGGTCATGGCGACCAACCTCATCGCCCAAGGCATCGGCGCTTTCGAGAATATCGAGAGGTGAATTGCGGCTTTGATTGCTAGACTCCTGTTGATTCGCCTCGACAGGAAAAGGCATGAGCAAGGCCCTCGGCACATTCGCACTGATCACGGTTCTGAGCGCCTTGCTGATGGCCCTGTCATTGGCCGTGGCGAGGCATGGCTATCCCTATGGCGCGTATGGCGTGAAGCGCCTCGACGGCATCGCCGACGCCGGCTCCTTCCTGGCGATCGCCGCCGTCTATTTCTTCGGCGCCATGCTGATGATGATCCTGCCGATCCGCGCCGCCGGCATCGTGCTGACCCATGCCGCCGACGCGATCTTCTGGGCGACGATCATGCTCTTCGCGACCATCGTCGGCTCGCTCGTCGCCAGATGGGCCTTCGGCCAGCATGAGGTGCTTTGGGCGCTCTTCAACTGGCGCTTCCTGTTCGTGGCAGCGATCGTGGCGGCGCACCTCACCATGAACGAGCTTCGCCACAATGTCCTGCTCAGAAGCCTGTTCTTCGTCGTCTTTGGCGCGGTCACGCTCGCCTGCCTGTTCTGGTCGTTCTCGACCTGACGCGATCCGGCTCTAGGTTTAAGATCGCGGGTAGACCTCCTGCTGGCCAATAGCTATATCATTTGTCTGACAATTGACCCGGCCGAAGGCCGCCGCGACCAATCTCGAAGGAAAAACAAGATGACCGTGCTGCGCAAGAACCTGATCGACGGCGAGTGGCTTGGCGAGGCCGGCTCGCGCAACATCAACCCCTCGAACACCAACGACGTCGTCGGCGAATACGCTTCGGCGGGGCCGGAGCAGGCCAAGCAGGCGATCGCGGCCGCCAAGGCCGCTTTTCCGGCCTGGTCGCGCTCCGGCCCGCTGGCCCGCCACGCCGTGCTGAAGAAGACCTCCGACGAGATCATGGCGCGCAAGGATGAGATCGGCCGCTCGCTCGCGCGTGAAGAAGGCAAGACATTGGCCGAGGGCGTCGGCGAGACGATCCGTGCGGCGCAGATCTTCGATTTCTTCGCCGGCGAGACGCTGCGCCTGTCGGGCGAGATGGTGCCGAGCGTGCGGCCGGGCGTCGGCGTCGAGATGACCCGCGAAGGCGTCGGCGTCGTCGGAATCATCACGCCGTGGAATTTCCCCATCGCCATTCCCGCCTGGAAGATCGCGCCGGCGCTCGCCTACGGCAATACCATCGTCTTCAAGCCGGCGGAGCTCGTTCCCGAAAGCGCCTGGACCATCGTCGACATCCTGCACCGCGCCGGCCTGCCCAAGGGCGTGCTCAACCTCGTCATGGGCAAGGGCTCGGTTGTCGGCCAGGCGATGCTCGACAGCCCTGACGTCAACGCCATCTCCTTCACCGGCTCGGTCGGCACGGGCAAGCGCGTCGCCGCTGCAAGCGTTGAGCATATGCGCAAGTTCCAGCTCGAGATGGGCGGCAAGAACCCGCTCGTCGTGCTCGACGACGCCGATCTCGCCGTCGCCGTCGATTGCGCCGTCAACGGCGCCTATTTCTCGACCGGACAGCGCTGCACGGCATCCTCGCGCCTGATCGTCACCGAAGGCATCCACGACCGTTTCGTCGATGCGGTGAAGGAGCGGCTGGACAAGCTGGTCATCGGCGATGCGCTGGATGCCAAGACGCAGATCGGACCGGTCGTCGACCAGACGCAGCTCAAGCAGGACGAGGACTACATCGCCATCGGCCGCCAGGAAGGCGCCGAGCTCGCCTTCGGCGGCGACCGGCTGGAGCGCGGCACGCCGGGATTCTATCTGCAGCCGGCGCTGTTTGTCGGCTCGACCAATGCCATGCGCATCTCGCGCGAGGAGATCTTTGGCCCGGTCGCCAACGTCATCCGCGTCAAGGACTACGACGAGGCGCTCGCTGTCGCCAACGACACGCCGTTCGGCCTGACCTCGGGCATCTGCACCACCAGCCTGAAGCACGCGACGCATTTCAAGCGCAATTCCGAAGCCGGCATGGTCATGGTCAACCTGCCGACGGCGGGCGTCGACTTCCACGTGCCGTTCGGCGGCCGCAAGGGCTCGAGCTACGGTCCGCGCGAGCAGGGCCGCTACGCGATGGAGTTCTACACCACGGTGAAGACGGCCTATACATTCGCCGGCTAGAGCGTTTCACCGTTTCACGGAAACGGCGGACCACTCTATCTCTTTGTTTTGACGCAATTCCGGGCGGAAAACCGCTCACACTTCCCGGAATTGCTCTAATCCAATCCGGGAGGAGATCGATGAGCGTGGCCGAGATGACATGGCTCAACCCGCCGCCGCACCACACGGTCGGCGACGGCACGCTCACCGTTCGCACCGGCAAGGACACCGACTTCTGGCGCGAGACCTTCTACGGCTTCTGGCGCGACAACGGCCATTTCCTCCACCGTCCCGTCGAGGGTGATTTCAGCGCCGAGGTCACCGTCAAGGGCGACTACAAGGTGCTCTATGACCAGGCCGGGCTGATGCTGCGCCTCAGCGAAACGCACTGGATCAAGGCCGGCATCGAATACACCGACGGCTTGGCCTATTTCTCCGTCGTCGTCACCAACGACACTTCCGACTGGTCGCTGGTCGCCATCGCCGCCGGCAAGGACGGCGTCAGGATCCGCCTGACCCGCCACGCCGAGGCGATCCGCATCCAGTATCTCGACGCCTCGGATGGCCACTGGAAGCCGGTTCGGCTGGCCTATTTCCCGACCTCGAAAGCGGTCGATGTCGGGATGATGTGCTGCTCGCCGCAGCGCGAAGGTTTCGAGGTGACATTCTCCGGCTTCACGATCGGGCCGGCGATTTCAAGGGGCCTGCACGACTGAGCGACGCACCGTAGGCCGGTCTCACCACGGCACGTGCAGGATTTCGAGTCTCGGCAGGCCGATCGGCCGGATCCCCAGATCGTTGGCGAGCACGCCAAAGGCCTCCGTCTCGATCAGGTCGCGATAGGGGATTTCCGGAAAACGAAGCCCACCGCGATGCAAGATCGCGTCGACCATCAGCATCGTCCCGCCGACGCCGTCGAGCCCGATGCTGTCGAGATGCCTGACGTCGCTGAGATGGAGGCGGTTGTAGGAGTACGCCGGGGGTTGATGGATGCCGCCGTATATCTCGCGATAGTAGCGATAATCCTTCTCCTTGCGCACGCTGATGAAGCTGTTGAGGTCGAAGCTGTCGCCGCCGGCGATCTTGACGCAGTTGGGAACCACGATGCGATGCCCGCTTTCCATAAGCCGGCTCAGGATGCCGGCGGGAAACCGCCATACATCGATATCGATCCACAACGCCCAATCGTCGTCCGGGCCGAGGCCGTGGTCGATCAGGTGGTTGCGCACCTTCGCGATGGCGCCGCGCCTCACGCGCTGCAAGCGTCGCTTGGCGCGCTTGGTTCGATCGAGCCGGACGCCTGTCTGTCTCTGCAGCAGAACCACGTCACGATAGACGCCGGTCAGCGGCGCCACGGCTTGCTGCAATCGCTGCCAGCTTCCGTCCGTGCTGTCGCCCTCGCAAAAGACCAGCTTGATCCTGTCCTTCGGGTAATCGAGTGCGGAGACGGCATCGAGAAACGGCTGGATATGATCCGCCGCGTCGCGCAGCGGCACCAGAATGGCGACGTTGCCGCCTGACGGGGCAGGCGCGGCGACGGCCGCCGGGTCCACGCCCTCCCTGGCGGCTGCTTCGCTCAGATAGGCGCCGCGCGTCAGATGATGCCAGGACCGGTAGACCCGCGTGCGGATCTTGTCTCGCCATCCCGGCGCCGGGGCGCGTGTCCACCATGTGCCGGCCCAATGGTGGATGGAAAGGGTAGGCGTCTCGTTGCCGCCATTGCGTCCGGCCGAGTCCACCGGCGCGAACAACGCCGAAGGGTGGATGGCGAAGGCGGATTGGTCGCCGTAGCTGAGCTGCGCCGAAGTCATCACACAGGGGCCTGTCGCGTCGATGGCCTCCTTGGCGTGGGCCAGCCCCGGCAGGAAGGACAGGAGGTGAAGCCAGAAGGGATGCCCGGGCGGGCTGGCGATCGTGCCGTTGAACAGAAGATAGGGCAATCGGCGGAAAGCGGCCTGCACCCGTGCATGCGTGTCCGGTTCCTTGCAGACCACGATCCGGTCCTCGCTGGCCAGCGGATCGAACGAGGCCACGCATTCGCAGTCGATATCGGCATAGACGCCGCCGAAATGGTGCAGAAGCATATACCGTCCGGCATCCGCCCTCAGCACACCCCGTTCGTAACTGCAAAAGGTCGGCAGGAAGTCGGGATAATACCGGGCGACGAATTCGAGCAGCCGCCGGTCGTTCCAGAACATCATCGTCCAGTCCGGATGGTGCCGTTTCCAGCTCTCGACATAGGCCTGGAACCGGGCGGGGATGTCGTCGGCCTTCCAGGTCTGGTGCAGGATCTTGGGGATCATCGAAGACTCGTTGTGCAGCGGTTCATCGGCTGGCGCCCTCCAGCCCCAGGCCATGGCGAACGGCGTCGCGGATCGCCTGAGGTCCGAAGCGGGACCATGCGGTGCCATGGGCGCGGACGCGCAGTCTGGCCATGCGAGCGGGGTCGGAACAGAGTGCGACCGTCAGGTCGGCAAGTCCTTCGTCGGTGTCGGACAGGAGCAAGTCCGCGCCGCCGGTGAGGTCGAGCCCTTCCGCCGCGAGCGGCGTCGCGATCACCGGAACACCCGCGGCCATCGCTTCCAGGATCTTTATGCGCGTGCCGCCCCCGGTCCTGAGCGGAACGATGCAGAGATGCGCTGCCGACAGCAGGGGTCCGATATCGTCGGGGTTTTCGATCAGGACGACGCCGTCGAGTTCCGACAGGGCCTGGACGGCTGGATCGGGCGAACGGCCGGCAAGGACGAGCCGCGCGCCCGGCAACGCCTGCCGGACCCGCGACAGGATGATGCGGGCCAGGCGTTCAGCGGCATCGATGTTGGGATGATAGCTGAGATGGCCGACAAAGAGGATAACCGGAAATCCATCGGATGTGCCAGGCGGTGGCAGCAGCGTCCTGGACAAATCTTGGGCGCGCGGGATGCCGTTCGGCACGATATCGACCGGAGTTTCATGCGCGGTTATCGCCTTGAGCCGCTCGCGGTCCAGCTTCGAACAGACCCAGATGCGATCGACGATCGCCGCCGCCCTCCGCTCCAACTGCCTTATCTCGGGCGACACGGCCGACGCGGCATCGCCGGGCGTCTGGGTGGCGAGATCGGATTCGACATTGTGCATGTCGAGAATGAGCTGACCGGTCAACGGCCGCAGAGGCTGCAGCAGCTTGAACAGCGGAATGCTCTCGACGATGATCGTGTCCGGGCGGAACGCGCGCACCAGGGCTTTGAGGCGGGCGAGCGCCGGCCGCGGAATCCGGTTCTCGCCCTTGAGGCGTCGCCAGCCGAGCGAATGCGATAGCTTTTCGGCTTCCGTGGTCAGTGAGACCGTGCGGATGTCGCGGCCTGGTGGCTGCGTCGAGCCGGCAGGTCTGACCGAGGCAAGACGGACGGGACCGATTTCGGCGGCCGCGACGGCATTGCCGAAAGTCCTGAGGTCGGCGCCGGAGGCGGGCGGGTAGGCCGGATCGAAGCTGACGATCAGCGTGCGCCGTGGCGCCGCCAAGCCGGCGGCCGGCCTGATCCCGGCCAGCCGCCCGAACCGGATCCTGGCCAGGTATTGGGCCGCTTTCCAGCTCCGGCCAAGTTCTCGATGGCCCTTGACCGCGCGCATCATGCCGGCGGCGTCCGCCAACATCCTGTGCTTGATAAGCTGGCGGGCGATGCGCTGCGCTATCCAGGCCTTTCGCCATTGCAACGCGTCCCGCTCGACGCCGGCGGCCGCGAGGCCGTTGAGTTCGCGCGCTATGGTGAGGAACGTCTTGCGCGGCGCGGTGATGAAACGGCGCGCCATACGTTCCTCGTCATGGTGATAGAGAAGCACCGGCGTGTCGATGGCGACGATTTCGGCGCGTGCCAGCAGCGCCGCCCAGTAGCAGGTGTCCTCGTCGAGCCCGATCGTTTCCGGAAAGCGGATGCCGGCTGTCGCCCAACCGGCAACCAGCGCGCTCCCCATGGCGATCGGCCACAGCTCGTTGCGCAGGTATCGGCGCGTGTTCTGCCGCTTGTCAGGGCCATAGCCATGCGGGGTCTTGAGCTTGTCCGGCCGGCCTTTCGCGCGCCGTATGCTGGCCCCGACGGCGAGGCCGGCGCCAGGCTGGCCTGCGAGAGCCGATCCCAGCAGCGACAGGCTGCCGGGCATCACCTCGTCATCGGCATCGAGAAAGAAGATGGATGTGCCGCTCGTCCGCTCGATTCCGACATTGCGCGCGGCGCCCGCGCTGCCCAGGCGAACGCTCACCACATCCAGCGGCAAGCCATGGCGGCGAGCGCTCTCCATCGCCGTCTCGGCCGTGCAGTCATCCGAGCTGTCGTCTATCAGCAGGATCTCGCGGATGACCGCCCTGTCGGCGGTCAGGCTGCCGAGCGCCGCGTCCAGCGTCGCGGCCGCATTCCTTGCCGGGATGACGACGGTTATGTCGGCCGCCATGCGCTAACCGCTCATTGCCGTTCGAAGAAGCCGCGCTTGAGCAGGCGGTCGTAGTGGTGCTTGAGCAGTGACACCGGCCGCAGCGAAAGACTGCCAAGGCTATCGACGAGCTGCGGCTCGATGTCGAATGGCGACTGGTTTTCGAGCCAGCGGTAGGAAGAACCGTCCCTGAGCACCGAAGGAGAGCCCACCACATAACCGCCGAGCGCCTTGACGTGGCCGACCCGTCGCAGGCCGAAATGCAGGCTGGAGGAGACCATTGGTTCCCGCGTTCTCAGATAGACGTGAAATCCGCTCGGCGACTTTGCTATCGGCGTGCCGTTCGCAATTGCCTTGTGATCGGCGCGCCAGGCACGGTAGCCGGCATCGTCATCGAAATCGAGGATCATCAGGTTGGAGAATCCCCCCAATATGCCGACATTGCCGGCAAAGCCGCGAAACCAGCTTGCAATGTCGCTACCGTCCGGCGGCTTCTGCGCCAGCTGGAAGGTGATGGAATTGAAAGCCAGTTCCTTCAGGTCCTTGCGCAGCGTCTGCAGATGCAGCGGATCATACTCCATCGCCGCAAGGTCGAGATGCTTGCCGCCGGCGCGAAGCGGAAGACATATGTAGCCGCGCTCCCGCAGCCTCAAAGCATAATCGGTCAGCACCTCAGGCTGCATGCGCCAGCTTAGCCCGTATCGAACCCACGGCCGATCTTCGTTAGCCAACAGCGCCGTCGTCAAGCAATTCATCCCGGCCCGATGCGTTATTTTGCGGGCTAGCCGTCCATCCGGTGCTGGAAGAATTGCAGGAACAATTCCCGCTCGGTGGTGATGTCGAGCTTTTCATAGATTCGCCGGCGGTGGTTCTTCACCGTGCCGACCGTGATGCCGAGCCGCTCGGCGATGTTGGCGGTTGGATGGCCGGCGAGGATGAGTTCCACCAGCTCGCGCTCGCGCAATGAGAGTTCCGGCCACAGGCTTCCCGGAATTCTGGGCTTCTGCTGCGGCGAGGCGCCTGGACCGCTCGGCGCCGAGGTGCGTGAAAAGTCTGAGCCGCGCGCTTTGATGTCCAGCGCATGCAGCGCTTCGAACACCGGCAGCCGCTCGGTCAGCAACGCGATCTCGCCGTCCTTGAACGACACGGTCGAGCGGTCGAGGAAGATGCCGAGGCACCAGTCGCCGCCGTCGGCGAGCAGGATGCCGACCTCGTCGCAGATTTCGGACTGCGCCAGGAAGCCGGCTATGTACTGGCCGCGCTTGGCCTCCTCGTCGGCCAGGCCCTTCAGCGGCATGATGCCCAGCCGGCGCTGGCTGCGCCAGGAGGCATAGAAGGGGTCGAAGACGTAGTAATCGTCGAGATAGCGCCGCACCATCTCGTCGGAGAAGCGCCGGTGCTTGACGAATTCCGGCGTCCTGGTCGCCGAATAGCGCGTCACCGTCACCAGGTCATGCGCGATGTCGGCGCCGATCAGGTCGATCAGGCAGTCGACATGCCGGTCGGTACCGGTGGCGGCGATCGCTTTTGCCAGCGGCACCCAGATATTGCCCATGCGCATGCCCTTTTCTCGGCGAACCCGGCCCAAGCGTCATTGTGTCTTTAGGCATATGGCGCGATCGGGCTTTGGGAATCTAGCCTGCGGTCACTCTCGGCAAGGGAAAGCGACCCGTGGACCAGATCACCACCAACCCAATCGTCATCGGCATCGACGCCGGCGGCACCATGACCGACACGATCCTTGTCGATCAGGACGGCCACTTCAAGATCGGCAAGTCGGCGACCACGCCAAAGAATGAGGCCGAGGGCTTCCTGGCTTCGGCCGAGGACGCGGCGGATGCCTGGGGCATCTCGCTGCAGGATCTGTTTTCGGGCGTCAACGTGGTGCTCTATTCCGGCACCGGCATGCTCAACACGCTTCTGTCGCGCACCGGCCGCAAGCTCGGGCTGATCACCACCAAGGGCCTCGAGGACATGATCCTGATGGGCCGCGGCCTGCAGGCCTGGGCGGACTATTCCTATGCCGACCGCCTGCATGCGGTCACCCATCACCATCCCGACCCGCTGGTGCCGCGCCGCCGTACCCACGGCGTCACCGAGCGCATCGACCAGTTCGGCGACGTCATCCTGCCGCTCTACGAGCACGAGGTGCACGCTGCCGCAAAGAAGCTGATCGCCGACAAGGTCGAGGCGATCTGCATCATGACCATCTTCTCCCATGTCAATCCGGCGCATGAGAAACGCATCGCCGAGATCTGCCGCGAGGAGATCGCCGCCGCCGGCGCCGACGTCCTCGTCTACACCAGCCACGAAGTGCGCCCGGTCATCCGCGAGCAGTCGCGGCTGAACTCGGTGCTGATCGAAGCCTATGCCACCTCACGCGGCCGCAGGCAGCTCAAGGGCATCGAGGACGTCTCGAAGAAATATGGCTTCAGATATGGCGTGCAGACGCTGCTTTCCTTCGGCGGCCTGACGTCCATCGACCATCCGCGCCTGCACGAGACGATGATCTCCGGTCCGATCGGCGGCATCCTGGGCGCCGCCTATGTCGGCAAGCTGATCGGCAACGACTCGCTGATCTGCTCGGATATGGGCGGCACCTCCTTCGACATGGGCGTCATCACCCGCGGCCAGACGCGGATCGAGAACGAGCCGCTTATGGACCGCTTCAAGCTCAACGTCCCGACGCTGCATCTCGACACGATCGGCGCCGGCGCCGGCATGATCCTCAAGGTCGACCCGCTGACCAAAAAGGTCTCGCTCGGGCCGGAAAGCGCCGGCTCCGATCCCGGCCCGATCTGCTTCGCCAAGGGCGGCGCCGAGCCGACGATCGCCGACTGCGACGCCATCCTCGGCCGCTTGAACCCGCATTACTTCCTCGGCGGCAAGGTCGTGCTGCAGGTCGAAAAAGCAAGGAAAGCCTTCGAGGAGAAATGCGCCCGCGTGCTCGGCGTCGGCGTCGAGGAGGCCGCCGAAGGCATGATCGACATGCTGGAGGCCGACGCCAACAACGCGCTGCGCCGTGTCATCTCCGGCCAGGGCATCCATCCATCGGAATTCACGCTGCTCTCCTATGGCGGCTCCGGCCCGCTGCACCTCGCCGGCTGCTCCAAAGGCATCGGCTTCAAGGACATCATCACCTTCCAGTTCGCCGCCGCCTTCTCGGCCTTCGGCTGCACCACTGCCGATTTCATGCGCCGGCATTCGGTGTCGACGCAGATCGACATCGGCGCGCGCGCCAGCGATGACGAATTGCAGGCTTTCGGGGCGAAGGTCACCGGCGTGTGGGACGACCTGACGAAGGCCGCGGTCGAAGAAATGGTCGCCGACGGCCATGCGCTCTCCAAGATCAAGACCGTGCCGTTCCTGATGATGCGCTACACCGGCCAGCTCGAGGACGTCGAGGTGATGGCGCCGCTGTCGGCGGTTCGTTCGGCCGACGACATGCGCAAGGTCGTCGCCGAGTTCGAGGCGGTCTACGCCAAGGTCAATCACCGTGTGTCGCGCTATGGCGAGGCCGGCTTCTCGATCACCGAGCTGGGCTTGATCGCGACCGCCGACAAGGTCAAGCCGATGCTGGTCAAGCGGCCGCTGGGCAAATCCGACCCCGCGTCGGCCCATAAGGGGGGGCGCGAGGCCTATATCGGCGGCCGCTGGCACAAGGCCAATCTCTACGAGATGGATCTGCTCCAGCCCGGCCACGAGGTTATCGGCCCGGCCATCATCGAACATCCGGCGACCACGCTCGTCGTCCACCCGCAGGACCGCGTCCATGTCGATGAATGGACGCTGCTGCACTACACCCACGCTTGAGAAGGGCGAACGCCATGCTGGACAAACCCGCCTCCGCCCTGCGCATCCGCGAAAGGCTGATCGAATCCGAACGGCTGATGGACGAGACCGGCTGCTATGACGGCATCACCGAGCTCGAGCTGCGCAACCAGGATCCGCTGAAGTTCGAGACGCTGCACACCAAATTGCGCGCCTATTGCGTGTCGGCCCGCGAGATGGCGCGGCGTATCTCCGCCTCGCCCGGCGTGCGCGAGGTCGGCGAGATGGTCGTCGCCATCTACACGCCGGAGGGCGACGCGATTGCGCTCTCCAACGGCATCATGGTGCATGTCCACACGATGAGCCGCTTCATCAAATGGATGATCCGCAACGGCTACGAGGAGAACCCGCAAATCCGCGATGGCGATATCTTCGCCAACAATGACGCCTTCATCGGCACCGTGCAGGTGCCGGACGTGATGGACGTGATGCCGATCTTCCATTCGGGCAAGCTCGTCGGCTGGGCCGGCGCCGTCTGTCACGAGCTGGAGGCCGGTGGCATCACACCGGGCGGCGACGTGGCGCTGGCGCAGGAGCGCTTCACCGAAGGCCTGTTCGTTTGTGCCGAGAAGGTCGGCGAGAACGACGAGCTCAGGCGCGACTACGTCATCCGCTGCGAGCGCAATCTCCGCATGCCGATCTACTGGGTGCTGGACGAGAAGGCCAAGGTCGCCTCCTGCATCGACATGCGCGAAAGCGTCAAGGCGCTGATCGACGAGATCGGCCTCGACTACTGGATGCAGGTGTCGAAGGAGTTCATCGAGGAAGGTCGCCGCGCCCAGCTCGCCCGCACCCGCCAGCTCACGGTGCCCGGCATCTATCGCGGCCACACCTTCTACGGCCACGTCACCGCCGGCAAGCCGGGCTACCAGCCGCTCGGCGACCCCAACTGGCTCTACAACATTCCGATCGAGATGGAGATCACGTCCGACGGCAAGATCGTCATGGACTTCGAGGGCACGCAGCCCTGGGGCTACCATTCGATGAACTGCACGCCGGCCGGCATGGACGGCGGCATGTTCGTGACGCTGACCCAGCACATGAATTTCGAGGGCCTGGTCAATGACGGCGCCTGGATGGCGACCGAATTGAAGCTGCCGCATGGCACCTGGACCAACCCCGACAACGAGATGGTGGCGACGGCCACGTCCTGGGCGCTGCTGTTGCCCGCCTATGGCGTCTTCCAGCGGCTGTTGTCGCGCTCCTTCATCGCGCGCGGCTTCGTCGAGGAGGCCTTTGTCGGCCAGGTCAACAGCCCGATGATCGAGATGGGGGGCACCAGCCAATACGGCACCCCCTTCGGCATGGCGCATTTCGAATGCGCCGCCGCCGGCTCCGGCGCGCTGGCGGTCAAGGACGGGCTCGACACCGCCTATGTCGGCTGGAATCCGGAATCCGACATGGGCAACATCGAGATCTGGGAGCAGAACATGCCGATGCTCTATATCGGCCGCTCCATCGTTCCCAATTCCGGCGGCGCCGGCAAATATCGCGGCGGCTGTTCCTTCCTGTCGACCTGGCTGGTCTCGAAGACCGATCATCTGCGGCTGGTGACCTCCGAGCACTCCTCGCGCGTCTTCGACAATGGCGGGCTGTGCGGCGGCTATCCGGCGCCGACCTGCCAGAAGCACCGCGCGGTGCGCGACTCGAACATCTTCGAGCTGGCCGAGAACGGCGCGCCGCTGGCGCACCACACCGGCACCAATCCGTACCGCTCGGAACTGGAGGTGCGGCTGGAAGGCGAGCATGTGACGCTGGAAGGGCCGTACATCACAGCACCCCACAAGACGGGCGACGTCTTCACCCATTCCTACAATGGCGGCGGGGGTTACGGTGACGTGCTGGAGCGCGACCCGGTCAAGACCGCCTGGGACGTCGAGAACGGTTTTCTGACCAAGGAAGCAGCCGAGGGCATCTTCGGCATCGTGCTCGACGAGGACGAGGAAGGCTTCCCGGTCGCCAATCTCGACGCCACCAAGCGCCATCGCGCCGAGACGCGGGCCAAGCGCCTGGCGCGTGCAAAACCGGTCTCGGAATGGATCGCCAAGGAGCGCGAACGCGTGAAGGCCGCCGATTTCGCGCCCGAGGTGAAGAAGATGTACGCCAGCGCCATCAAGCTGTCGCCGCGCTTCACCAGGGACTTTTCGACCTTCTGGGATGTCGATGCCAAATCGACCTTCGGCGTGGAGTAAGGGACCATGACCTCATACAGCAAGGAAGTCATCGCCGACCTGGTTTCCGGTGCGCTGCCCTGGCCGCAGACGAGGCGCATCATGAGCGCCTACAAGGACGACGACCGTTTCTTCAAATATGTCGCGGTGCTGCAGGACCGCGTCGGCTGGAAGGACCCGATCCTGCTCCCGGTCGGAGACCACCTCTTCATCTGCCAGAGCGGCGACGAGCGGGTGACGAAATGCGAATGCGGCCACTCCTTCGGCGACTACCGCAAGAACTGGAAGCTGAAGGCCGCGATCATCGTGCGTGACAGCGAGGAATCGCTGCGCGAGATCTATCCCAACAGCGACTTGCCGGATCCGGAGTGGATGGAAATCCGCGAATTCATCTGCCCGCAATGCGGCACGCTGCATGAGGTCGAGGCGGCCGCCCCCGGCTATCCGATCGTGCATGATTTCGAGCCCGATCTCGAAGGTTTCTATCGTGACTGGCTGGGCAAGCCGCTGGAGCCGTTGAACAAGGGAGGCTGATGCCGCAATGGGCCGCGTCGCAGGCAAGGCGGCGCTCGTTACCGGGGCCGGGCTCGGCCTCGGGCGGGCGTCGTCGCTTCTGCTGGCGTCGGAAGGCGCCAGGCTCGTCGTCAGCGACATCGATGAAGGCCTCGCGGCCAACACGGCGGCGGAGATCGTCAAGGCCGGTGGCGAAGCGCTGGCGCTGCGCCATGATGTGTCGAAACCCGAGGACTGGCCGGCCGTCATGGCTGCGATCGAGCAGCGCTTCGGGCGGCTCGACGTGCTGGTCAACAACGCCGGCATCGCCATCGCCCGGAACATCGAGGACACGACTCTAGCCGAATGGCGGCGCACCATGGCGGTCAACCTCGACGGCGTCTTCCTCGGCTGCCAGGAAGGCGTCAGGCTGATGAAGAAATCCGGCGGCGGATCGATCATCAATCTCTCCTCCATCGACGGCATCATCGGCGAGGCGGAGCTTGCCGCCTACTGCGCCTCCAAGGGCGGCGTACGCACCTTGACCAAGGCGGTCGCCGTGCATTGTGCCGAACAGCGCTACGGCATCCGCTGCAATTCCATCCATCCGGGCTACATCTGGACGCCGCAGACCGAGAACTATTTGCGCGACCTCGGCACGCTCGAGCAGGAGAAGGCCAGGGCGCTGTCGCGGCATCCGATCGGCTTTCTCGGCGAGCCGAACGACATCGCCTACATGGTCCTCTACCTCGCCTCGGACGAATCGAAATTCGTCACCGGCTCCGAAATGGTGGTCGACGGAGGCTATCTTGCAGTGTGAACCCGGAGACCGCTTGCGATGACCAACCTCACCGGCCGCAGCGCCATCGTCACCGGCGGCTTTTCCGGCATGGGCTTTGCCATCGCCACGGCGCTCGCCAAGGCCGGCGCCAACGTAGCCGTCGGCTCCTATGTGGCGCCGCCGCAGGCGGGCAGGGCAGACGCCGCCTACTATCCCGGCGCCGACGAGATCGAGCGCGTGAAGTCGGCGCTGGCCGCCCACGGCACCAAGGTGCATGCCGCCCATCTCGACGTGCGCGACAGCGTGCTCACCAACCTCTTCTTTGCGGAAGCCCAGGCGACGGTCGGCCCGGCCGACATCCTCGTCAATGCCGCGGGTACCACGGCCGAGCAGCCTGTCTGCGGCCATTCCGACGAGCTCTGGGACAAGATCGTCGACACCAACCTCACCGGGGCGTTCCGCACGACCCGCGCGGTCCTGCCCGGCATGATCGAGCGCGGCTGGGGCCGCATCGTCAACATCGGCTCGACCGCCGCTTCCGTCGGCTGGAAGGACAATCCAGCTTATTGCGCCTCCAAGGCCGGCCTGCTCGGCCTGACCCGGTGCGTCGCGCTCGAAGGCGCGGCACACGGCGTTACCTGCGTCATGATCAGCCCGACCTGGGTCGAAACCGAGCTGATGCGCCGCAACGTGGCGCAGGTCGTCGAGCGCGAAGGCAAGGGCCGCAGCGCCGAGGACCTGATGGACGAATTCAGGAAGGGCAACCCGCAGGGGCGTATGATGCAGCCGGAAGAAATTGCGGCGCTCGCGGTCTTCCTCTGCTCGGACCTGGCCAAGGGGATCACCATGGAAAACATCCAGATCACCGGCGGAGCCTTATGGTAGCATCGGCCGGGGTGATGGATACCGGTCTCGTGGGAGGAGGCCGGCATGACGGAAGGACCATCAACCAACAGGGGAACTGACATGATGATAAGAAATGTCTTGCAAACAGCCGGAATTGGCCTCGCGCTGATGCTTGCTGGAGGGAGCGCGGCGTACAGCGCCGATCTTGGCGCCAAGGACGAGCCGATCAAGCTCGCCATGCTGGAATGGACCGGCGCACATGTCTCCACGCACATCGCCGGACAGCTCCTGGAGAAGCTCGGCTATAAGGTCGAATACGTCACCGCCGGCAACTTCCCGCAATTTTCGGGCCTCGCCGACGGCTCGCTCAGCGCATCGGTCGAGATCTGGTTGAACAATGTCGGCGACATCTATCCGAAGGTGCTGGCCGCCAAGCAGATCGAGGACATCGGCAAGCTCGATCTGAAGACCCAGGAAGGCTGGATCTATCCGAAGTTCATGGAGAAGGTCTGCCCTGGCCTGCCGGACTGGAATGCGCTGAACAAGCCCGAATGCGTGCAGGCATTGGCGACACCTGAAACCGCGCCCAACGGTCGCTTCCTCGACTATCCGGCCGATTGGGGCTCGCGCGCGGCGACCATCCTCGCCGACAACAATATGCCTTACACCGCCGTTCCGTCGGGCTCCGAAGGCGCGCTGGTCGCCGAATTGGAAGCAGCAGAAGCCGCCAAGACGCCGCTGATCATGATGTTCTGGGGCCCGCATTACGCGCTGGCCGAGAACGATGTCGGTTGGGTGACGATGCCGCCCTGCAAGGAGCAGACCAACGAGCACTGCATCACCCCTCCCGATGTCGACAAGATCGTCTGGTCGGGTTTCGGCGCCAAATGGCCGGCGGCCTATGCCTTCCTCAAGGCCTTCAAGATGGATGCGACCGAGCAGCAGAAGATGATGCTGGCCGTCGACAAGCAGGGCAAGGACCTCGACGCCGTCGTCAAGGAATGGATCGACAAGAACGAGACGGTGTGGAAACCTTGGCTCGACGCCGCCAAGGGATAATTCGCCGATGTGCCTGGCAAAGGCTGAGGGCACCATAGGCCCGGTTTCCGCAATGCGCGGAGCCGGGCGAGCGATCGGCACGGGTTGATGGAATGGACACTGCCGCGCGCCCGATAAAGCTTGCCTGCCGAAATGTCTGGAAGGTCTATGGCCGGCGCCCGGCCTATTATTTCGACTCGCGCGGCTATGTGATCGATCCCGATGCTCTGGCCGAGCGCCTGCGCGCGGAGGCGCATCTGCCGGCCGTGGTCGATGCCAGCTTCGAGGTGGCGACCGGCGAAATCTTCGTCATCATGGGCCTGTCCGGCTCCGGCAAGTCGACCCTGGTGCGCTGTCTGTCGCGCCTGGTCGAGCCGAGCGCCGGCGAGATCCTGCTCGACGGCAGGAACCTGCTCGCCGCCGGCGGCAAGGAGCTCATCGAGCTGCGCCGCCACGCCATGGGCATGGTGTTCCAGAATTTCGGCCTGCTGCCGCATCTGAACGTGTTGGGAAACGTCGCCTTCCCGCTGAAGATCCAGGGCAAGCCGGCGAAGGAGCGCGAGGCCCGCGCCCGCGAGATGATCGCCCTGGTCGGGCTCGAAGGCCGCGAGGCGTCTTTCCCGCACCAGCTCTCCGGCGGCCAGCAGCAGCGCGTCGGCATCGCCCGTTCGCTTGCGGTGGGGCCGGAGCTCTGGTTTCTCGACGAACCGTTCTCGGCGCTCGACCCGCTGATCCGCAAGCAGATGCAGGACGAGTTCCTGCGCCTGCAGCGCATGCTGAAGAAGACCATCATCTTCATCACCCACGATATCGCCGAGGCCTTCCGCCTCGCCGACCGGCTGGCGATCATGCGGGCCGGCAAGATCGTGCAGATCGGCCGCCCGGCCGATATCGTGCTCAACCCGGCCGACGACTATGTCGCGCAGTTCACCGAGGACATGCCGCTGTTGCGCGTCATCACGGCCGGCGACATCGCCGCGCCCGCCAATGGCGCGGTGCTGCCTGAGCGCAGCATCGCCGCCGACACCAGCCTCGAAGCGCTGATCCCGCAGCTCGCCTCCGGCGTGGCGGCGTTCACGGTGCCGGGCGCCGGCGACAGCCCGCCGGCGGTGCTCAGCGCCGGCGCCGTGCTCGCCGTGATGGAGCGCGAGCAGGCGAGGCGCAAAAGTTCATGACGGCGCCGGCCGCGATCGCACCATCCCCGCAAAGGTTCGCCATCGCGCCGGCCCTTCTTCCCTGGTGCGCGCTGGCCGTGCTGACGGTGCTTTGCCTGCTGTTCAAAAC
>NZ_RZTO01000189.1:0-8719 GCF_003997225.1 Mesorhizobium sp. M2C.T.Ca.TU.002.02.1.1 | reverse complement strand
CTTCCACTTCTTGTCCTGGGCAAAGGCGTGGTTGCTGGAAAGAAGCGCGGTGGTCGTCAGAAGTGCCGCCGCGAAGGTGGCGAGCTTCAGCATATCACGTCGTGTCATGGTCCTGTTTCCTCCGGATTATAGAGACGAGGTCTCCTGTGACGGCCGCTTGGCCGCGGCCGTTTCCTTTTGCGCCGTCCGTCCGTTGGGCAGGCGCAGATAGCTTAAGATGTCGCCGGCGTTGCGCTCCTGCACGAGCACGGTGCCGATGATGATCGCTCCCTTCAGCACCAGCTGAAGGTTCGAATTGATGTTGTGCAGCTGCAGGATGTTGGAGAGCAGCCCGAAGATCAGCACGCCGCAAAAAGTGCCGATCAGGCTGCCGCGCCCGCCCATCAGGCTGGTGCCGCCGATGACCACCGCGGCGATAGCGTCGAGCTCCAGCCCGGCGCCGGCATCCGGCTTGCCTTGCCGGTATTGCGCCACGTAGAGCACCGCCGCGATGCCGGCGAGCAGGCCGGACACCGCATAGGTGGCGATCTTGACGCGTCCGGCGGCGATGCCGGAGAGCCGTGCCGCCTCCTCGTTGCCGCCGATGGCGTAGACATAGCGGCCGAATGGCGTGAAGCGCAGCACCGCGCCGTAGATCACCACCGCGCCGAGGAAGAACAGGCCGGGCATCGGCACGACGCCGAACACCAGCGAGCGCAGGATCTCGAACTCTTCGGTGGCGTTGGAGCCGGTATAGACCGGCAGCACCGCATTGTTCTGGCCGGCGGTCAGCCGGGCGATGCCAAGCGCCGTCACCATCATCGCCAGCGTGACGATGAAGGGCTGCAGGCGGCCGGCGACGATGATGAAGCCGTTGATGGTGCCGAACAGAAGGCCGACGCAAGGCGCCACCAGCAGCACGCCGAGCACGCCGAACTTGGTTTCGACCTGCGGCAGAAGGTACCACAGCGAAAGGCAGCACAGCACCACGCCGACGACGCCCGGGATGACCAGTCCGCGCGCCTTGCCCAGCCGTACCTCGCGGCTGGCGTCCGCGCCGGCGCGGGACTTCTCGATGTTGAGCAGGATGAAGCGGGTGACGAGCGCGCCGAGGCAGAGCGCCACCAGCGCGGTCGTCGGCACGCCGAGCGCCGCCGACGGCGTGACGCCGGGCACGGTGAGCAGCATGGCGCAGACGACCGAGCAGATCGCCATCAGCGAGCCGACGGAAAGATCGATGCCGCCGGTCAGGATCACCGCCGTCATGCCGGTGGCGATGAGGCCGGTGGTCGACACCTGGCGCAGCACGTCGAGCAGATTGCCGTAGGACAGGAAGATGTTGTTGCCCTTGGAGCTGATCGGCGAGCCGAACACGCCGATCAGGAAGATGGCGATCAGCCCCCAGTAAAGCTTGGTGCGGGAGAGAAGGCTGATGAGGCTCATGCGGCAGGTCTCTCGGTCCTTCTTGATGTGGCAAGTCTGGGCGCGGCAAGCCGCATGATCGCTTCCTCGCTGGCATCGGCGCGGGACAGGATTCCGCGCTGGCGGCCCTCCGCCATGACCAGGATGCGGTCGGCCAGATGCAGGAGCTCGGGCAGCTCCGAGCTGATCACGGCGATCGCCAGCCCGTCGCCCGCCAGCTTGAAGATGAGGTCGTAGATTTCGCGCTTGGCGCCGACATCGATCCCGCGTGTCGGCTCGTCGAGCAGAAGCACGCTCGGCCGCGTCGCCAGCCACTTGCCGATCACCACCTTCTGCTGGTTGCCGCCCGACAGCGTGCCGGCGGCCTGCTCGATGCTTTCGCAGCGTATGCCGAGCGCGCTCACCGCCTCGCGCGCCAGGCCCTGCTCGCCCGAACGCGAGCGCAGGCCGAAGCGCGCCAGCGCGCCGACCAGGGGCAGCGCGACATTGTCGGTGATCGAGGCCGTGAGATGCAGGCCTTGCGTCTTGCGGTCCTCGGTCACCAAGGCGATGCCCAGCCGGCGCGCCTCGCGCGGCGAGCCGATCTCCACCGGCACGCCGTCGAGCCTGATCTCGCCGCCGGTGCGGCCATCGCTGGAGCCGAAGATCGCCTCCAGGATTTCGGTGCGGCCGGAACCCAGCAGCCCGCCTATGCCGAGGATTTCGCCCGCCGAAAGATCGAAGCTCACGCCCTCGATCACCGTGCGCCAGCCTTGCCGGTCGGGCTTGGACAGCGACAGGTCCCTGACCGAAAGCGCTATCTTGCCGCCAGGGCCGCGCTCATGATCGGAGGACGCCAGGAGGTCGCGACCGACCATGGCCGAGATGATGGCGTCTTCGTCCAGCGCCGCCATATCCTGCGTCAAAACATGGCGCCCGTCGCGCAGCACCGTCACCCGGCTCGCCAAGTGCATGACCTCGTCGATGCGGTGCGAGATGTAGACGATCGCCACGCCGCTTGCCGCGAGCTGGCGGATGATGCGGAACAGTCGCTCGCATTCGGCCGGCGACAGTGCCGAGGTCGGCTCGTCCATGATCAGGATGCGCGCCGATTTCGACAGGGCCTTGGCGATCTCCACCAGCTGCTGCTCGCCGACCCTGAGCGTGCCGACGCGCGCTTCCGGGTCGAGCTCGATGCCGAGACGCTGCAGCAGCGCTTTTGCCGCGCGGCTGCTCGCCTTGCGGTCGACGACCAGCCCGGCGATCAGCTTTTCGCGGCCGAGGAAGATGTTGTCGGCGACGCTGAGCTCGGGAACGAGGTTGAGCTCCTGGTGGATGATGGCGATGCCGGCGTCCTCGGCGTCGCGGACCCCGGTGAAACGAACCGCCTGGCCGTCGACGGCAACAGCGCCTTCGTAATCCGTATAGACGCCCGAGAGGATCTTCATCAGCGTCGACTTGCCGGCGCCGTTCTCGCCCATCAGCGCATGCACTTCGCCCGGCCTGAGGTCCAGCTTCACATCGGACAGCGCGGTGATGCCGCCAAATCGCTTGGAAATACCAGTCGCGCCCAGGACGACGGCGGGACCGGCATTTCCAAGCGATTTGGCGGCCGCATTGCCAGTCGTGATGGAGCCAGCGCGCTGCATGGAAAAGGACGGCCTTCCTCCGTCGTCTTCGATTGCCCGAACGCTAATCTAAACGTTTCGAACGTGTCAAGCGCATATCTGGTCACTGAGGATTGATGCATTTCAATTCTTGCGAAAAATGCCGGCTTTACGTAGGTTTGGCTAAACAGGGGCGGCTAAACGTTTCGAAAATGACGGCGTCAGGGCGGAAAAAACAGCGGAAATCCACGGCGCCGACCATGCTGCACGTAGCCGAGGCGGCGCGCGTGTCGGTGGCCACCGTGTCGGCATTGCTGAACGGTACCGCCACCGTCAGTCCCGAGCTTACGCAACGCATCGAGCAGGCGATCCGCGACATCGGCTACAAGCGCAACGCCATCGCCCGCAGCCTGAAGATGGGCACCACGCGCACCATCGGGCTGACCGTGCCGCACATCACCAATCCGTTCTTCACCGATGTCGTGTCGGTCATCCAGCAGGCGTTCGACCGCGCCGGCTACGCCGTCATGCTGTGCTGCACCGACGAGGATCTGAACACGCAGGACGAGCAGATACGTCTGTTGCTCGACCGCATGGTCGACGGGCTGATCGTGGCGCGCGTCGGCGACGGCGGCATCCTGAAGGGCATCGTCGAGGACGCCAATGTGCCGGTGGTGCTGCTCGATCGTCTGTGCGAGGGCGTCGATACCGACGCGGTGGTGCTGGACAACCAGCGCGCCGTGTTCGACGCCGTCACCTATCTGATCCATCTTGGCCATCGCCGCATCGGCTACATCACCGGCACCTCCGACATATCCCCCATGCATGACCGCATGATCGGCTACCGCGAGGCGCTGCAGGCCGCCGGCCTGCCCGTGGCGGAGGAGCTCATACGCTCCGGCAATTTCCACGAGATCGACGGCTACAACGCGACCATGCAGCTCTTGTCGCTGCACGACCGGCCAAGCGCGATCTTCTCGGCCAACAACCCGATGGTGATCGGCACCATGAAGGCGATCCGCGACATCGGGCTATCCTGCCCCGAAGACATCTCGGTCGCCTGCTTCGATGATTTTCCCTGGTCGGATGTGTTCGTGCCGCAGCTGACCACCGTGGCGCAGCCCGTCCAGGCGATCGGCGAGCAGGCGGCGAACCTTCTGCTCGACCGGCTGGCCGGCAACCGCGACGCCCCGCCGCGCAAGCTCGTGCTCAAGGGCCGGCTGATGATCCGCAATTCCTGCCGACCGCTCGGCGCGGTCGCGCAAAGCATCAGCGCGTAAATCCGAAGGAGCTCTCGCCGAGTAGCCGCAACCTGGGGAAGATGCGCTTGCCGGCGGCGATCACCCGCGTGCCCTGGTCGAGCACCGTCTTCGGATCGGCCTTGAGCACCGTTCCGCCGGCCTCTTCGACCAGCAGCATGCCGGCCAGGCAATCCCAGGCGTTCATGTGCTCCTCGATATAGCCGAGCAGCCGGCCGGCCGCCGCATAGGCAAGCATGAGCGCTCCTGAAGCATTGCGGTAGAAGACGCCGCCCTCGCCCAATATCAAGGTGATGAGAATGACGACATTCTTGGTCGAGGCGCGGTTGGAGAGCCCGGTGCCTACCGAGCCCTCGGTAAGCGATGCCGCATTGCTGGCCTTGATCGGCTTGCCGTTGAGGAAGGCGCCGCTACCGCGGCGGGCGTAGAACGTCTCGTCGGTCGAAGGCTCGTGGATGACGCCGACCACCGTCTCGCCGTTCGTGGCGCAGGCGATCACCACGCACCAGGCGGGAATACCGCGCACGAAATTGGCGGTGCCGTCGATCGGGTCGATCACCCAGACATGACCGGTTGTTCCGCTGACCGCCGCGTGCTCCTCGCCGACGATGCCGTCTTGCGGATAGGCCTCGGCGATCGCCGCGCGGATGAACAGCTCAACCTCGCGGTCGGCTTCGGAGACCAGGTCCTGATGGCCCTTGCTCTCGACGGCCAGATTGTCGAGGTCGCGAAAATATTTGAGCCCCAATTCGCCGGCGCGCCGCGCCAGGTCGATGGCAAAATGCATGCGGTCGTCGAGATCATGGGTCACGGGCAGGCTCGCGCTGGAGCAATTCCAGGAAAAGTGTGAAGCGGTTTTCCGCGGGAGTTGCGTTAAAACACAGGAGGAATGCCTGCCCTTAGCAGACGAGTGTGTCGGGCAAAAGCCGTGGCGGTCAGGCGGCCTTCGACATCGATTTGTGCACGTCGGCGAGAATCTCGTAGGAGCGCACGCGCGCCGCGTGATCGAAGACCTGCGCCGTCACCATCAATTCGTCGGCGCCGGTGCGGCGTATGAAGGCGTCGATGCCCTGGCGCACCGTTTCCGGCGAGCCGACGACGGCGCAGGACAGCGCCTGGGCAAGCATGCTCTTCGCCATAGGGTCGAGATCGCGGTCGTAATCCTCGACCGGCGGCGGCAATTGCCCTGGGCGGCCGCTGCGCAGATTGACGAACGCCTGCTGCAGCGAGCTGAACAGCAGCTTCGCCTCGGCATCCGTCGGCGCGGCGGAGACATTGAGGCCGAGCATCACATAGGGCTTGTCGAGCTGTGCGGACGGCTGGAAGCGCGTGCGGTAGACCTCCAGCGCGTGGTCGAGCTCGGCCGGCGCGAAATGGGAGGCAAACGCATAGGGCAGGCCGAGAAGCGCGGCGAGCTGCGCGCCATAGAGGCTGGAGCCGAGGATCCAGACCGGCACCGTCTGGCCTTCGCCCGGCACGGCTCGGATGCGCTGGCCTTCCTCGGCCGGCTGGAAATAGCCCATCAGCTCGACCACGTCCTGCGGAAAATTGTCGGTGCTTTCGAGGTTTCGGCGCAGCGCACGCGCGGTCATCATGTCGGTGCCCGGCGCGCGGCCGAGGCCGAGGTCGATACGGCCGGGAAAAAGCGCGGCCAACGTGCCGAACTGCTCGGCGATCACCAGCGGCGCATGGTTGGGCAGCATGATGCCGCCGGCGCCGACGCGGATCGTCCTGGTGCCGCCGGCGACATGCGCGATCACGACGGATGTCGCCGCACTTGCAATGCCCGGCATGTTGTGGTGCTCAGCCAGCCAGTAACGCTTGTAGCCCAGGCGCTCGGCATGGCGGGCGAGGTCGAGCGAATTGGCAAGCGATTGCGAGGCGGTGCTGCCTTGCGCGATCGGCGACAGGTCGAGAACCGAAAGGTCCGTCATTGATCAGGTCTCCACGATGCGTTTTTCCCGCAGCCTCGCTTCGAAGGCGGCGCGGTCGGGAATGACGATGGCGAGCTGGTTCTCCAGCACGTCGGCGAGCTCAGTGGCCGTCGCGATCTCGCGCTGCTCGCTGCGGCCGCCGGCATGATGCGTCGACAGCCGGCTGTTGCGCAGCGCATAGCGCCGGTCGGGCAAGGCGAGCGCGGCGACCAGCGTCGACAGGAAATGCGAGCTTGGATGCGTCGACAGGAAATGGCTGGCGACCCGGTAGTCGACCTCATAGGCCCGGCTCATGTCGAAGCGATAGAGCGTGCGCCAATCACTACCGATATCGGCCTGCAGGCGGAATTGGTCATCTGTTCCGATCAGGCGGAAGGCCTCATGCGGCGTCCGCTGCTCCAGCCCGGGCTCCAGAAGCAACGGCGCCGTCAGCGTCAGGCCGCCGAAGCCGACATCGGCAACGTAAGTGCGGCCGCCAAGCTCGATGCGCAGCAGCATATGGCTGCGCGCGGTGACGGCTTCGTCCGGCTGGCCCCAGAGCACGCGGGCGGCAAGCCCGCCGACGGTGAAGCCCAGCGCGTCAAGCGCGTGCATGAAGATCAAATTGTGCTCGAAGCAATAGCCGCCGCGACCTTGGCCAAAAATCTTGTCCTGCAGCGAGGCGACGTCGAGGCCGACCGAAACGCCCATCAAGGCATCGATGTTCTCGAACGGGATCGCCCGCGGGTGCGCGGCGTGCAGCGCCTGCAGCGTGGCGAACGAAGCGCCGGTCGGCCCGCCATAACCGATGCGGGCAAAATAGCCATCGAGATCGAAGTCGCTCATTCAGGGCAGGTCCGGCTTGACCGGTCCGATATAGGCACTGGCCACCGGTGTCGCAAACAATGGGCGGGGTTTGGGATTGGGCCAGCCTCAGGCCGCTTGGTTGTGGTTGTTTTCGGCGGGCTCTTCCTCGATCGCCATGGACTGCTGCGCGGCCAGGAAATTGCCGAACGGGCTCAGGCTTTCGAAATGATCGCAGAAAACCTTGATGACGACCAGCAGCGGCACCGCCATCAACGCGCCGACGAAGCCCCACAACCAGGACCAGAAGGCGATGGCGATGAGGATGGCCACCGCATTGATCTCCAGGCGCCGCCCGACCACCATCGGGGTCACGAACTGGCCTTCGACGATGTCGCACAACACCACGAAGGCCGGCGCCAGCAGCGCATAGGCGATGGTGTCGAAGCTGATCAGCGCAATAATGGCGACAATCAGGACGGTCATCAGCGCGCCGACATAGGGCAGGAAATTGAGCAAGGCCGCCATCGCCCCCCAGACCAGCGGATTGGGCATGCCGAGCCCCCAGAGGCCCAGCCCAATCACCGTGCCGAGACTGACATTGATGACGGAGACCGTGAGCAGATAGTGCGAGATCTCGCGCTCGACGTCATAGACGATACGCAGCGCCCGCTTCTTCTGGGTCATGCTGGTGAAGGACTGGACGATCTTCTCGTAGAACAGCGTGCCGGAGGCGAGCAGGAACAGCGACAGCACGAAGACGATGGTGATCGAGGTGCCGGCTTCGAGGATGTTGCTGGCCGCCGAGGACAGCATGCCGGACGGCGCCACCGCCACCCGCTGCACGCCCGGCTCCTGCGAGGTCTCGGTCAGCGCTTCCAGCTGATGCGCGACATCCGTCACCCGTTCGAGCGGCCACCTGAACGGCGCCAGCCGCTCCGTCAGCTGCTGGCCGATCGAATAGGAATTGTTGATGAGGTCGATGACGGGTCCGCTGAGCAGATAGCCCGCGACGGCGAAAACGAAGATCGACAGCAGCACCAGCAGCGTCGCCGAGACAACTTCCGGGATGCCGCGCTTGCGCAGGAAACGCACGATCGGCGTCAGCGTCAGCGTCAGCAGGAAGGCAAGCATCACGGGCATGAAGAAGGCGCGGGCGAAATAGAGCGCCGCCGCCGTCATCAGAATGAAGATCCCGATCACCAGCGACCGCATCAGGCGCATGTCGGCCCGCGCCTCAGCGCGCATGTCAGGGCTTTCGGCAACGCTCGCGCCCGAAGCGATCGGCTCGGCCTTCATCGGTTCCCCAGAGCAATTCCGGGAAAATGTGAGCGGTTTTCCGTCGGGAATTGCGTCAAAACAAGACACCGCAACCGGTGCAATCGACGAGGAAACGTGCTCGCCGGGCCAAGGTTCCGTTAGCCGGCGATCATGGAAGCGCTTGGGCAGCGACAGCTCAGGCGGCCGGCGCCGGCGCGGCGGATGCCGCCTTTGCCGTCTCCTTGCGCACGATCGGCGCCACCTTGGTGCCATAAAGCTCGATCGCCTTCATGATCCTGGCGTGCGGCATGGTGCCGATCGCCATTTGCAGCAGGAAGCGGTCGTTGTTGAAGATCTTGTGCTGGGCGACGATCTTTTCCGCTACGGCTTCGGGGTCGCCGACGAAGAGCGCGCCGTTCGGGCCACGCGACTGGTCGAAATGGGCGCGCGAGGTCGGACCCCAGCCGCGCTCGCGGCCGATGCGGTTCATCACCTC
>NZ_RZTO01000188.1:0-8781 GCF_003997225.1 Mesorhizobium sp. M2C.T.Ca.TU.002.02.1.1 | reverse complement strand
GGCGAAGCGGCTGGGCGAACTGACCGCCTTGCACCGCGAGCTCACCATCCAGCTGGTGCCGGTGCCGCGCTCCTTCTCCCTGTCGCGCCGCGAGGCCGATATCGCCATCACCGTAGAGCGCCCGACCGAAGGCCGGCTGGTGGCGGGCAAGCTTGTCGACTACACGCTCGGCCTCTTCGCCTCCCGCGCCTATGCCGAGGCCAATGGCCTGCCCAAAACGCCGGCCGAGCTCGGTCGGCACACGCTGATCGGCTATGTGCCGGACCTCATCGTCAGCCCCTCGCTCGACTATGCCGCCGAGTTCAGCCCCGAATGGCGCACCAGCTTCGCCATCTCCTCGGCGCTCGGCCAGGCCGAAGCGGTGCGCTCCGGCGCCGGCATCGGCATCCTGCACACCTTCGTCGCCCGTTCGATGCCGGAGCTGGTGCCGGTCGACATCGTCGCGCCCATCCGCCGCGCCTACTGGCTGGTCTATCACGAATCGGTGCGGCCGCTGCGCCGGGTCCAGCTCGTCGCCAACTTCATCACCAAGGCGGTGGAGCGGGAGCGCAGCCTGTTCAGCTGATGCAAACGGAATTCGTGGTTCAAGGCGAGTCAAGAATGAACGAATCCACCACTCGCTCAGCCTTGTCCGCCATCGGCGCCCACATCCGCGCCACATGCTCGACGCTATCACCCATCACGCTGCAGTTCACATAACCATAGCGCGGTCCTCGGACCGAAAACGCGAACCGAGAATGGCCATAGAAGGTGGCATTCTCGCGGCGAACCGTGAAGTCCAAGTCCGCCAGGCGAACGGGATAGCCATCGGGAAACCTCGCAAGCCTGTCATTGCTAAAATCGGCTGTGCTGAATGAGCTGCCTATCGTCTTTTTCCAATTATTCATCGACCAGCCCTCCATGAATTTGCCCGTATCGGATGGCGAGCCCGGTGCCGATTGATCGTAAAATGACGCCGATACCATGCAGGTAAGATCGGCGGATTTCACGCTCAGGCGTATCTCTTTGTCGGAAGGCGTCTCATCAAGCCATTCTTCTGGAAAGCTCAGCGAAAACCCGTTCTTCTGGTCGTGGACGGTCTTGTCTGCAGCCTTCGCCGCGAAGGCGCACAAGACGAGAAACACCAAAGTGGTGGTCAGAAAACAAAACCGCATCGACGGTATTCGTCCTTCAAATGTTTCACGGAAATGGTCAACGCTCTATCTCATCATTTTTGACGCAATTCCTGGCGGAAAGCTATGGCGAAGCGCCGAACCTAACCGCTCACACTTTTCCTGGAATTTGCACTAATCCGCGTCGAGCACGAACGAGCTCACGATCTTCTCGGCCTCATCCGCAAGCGGCGCCCATTTGCGCTCTACCTCTTCGGAGTTGTCGCCCGCGACCCCGCAATCGACGAAACCGTAATGCGATTGGCGCAGCGTCAGCGCGATGCGGGAATGGCCGTAGAAGCTGACATTTTCGTCGGCATAGTGGAAATCCATATCGGCTATGCGCACCGGATAGCCGTCCGGAAAATGCGCCAACTTGTCCTTACGGAAGGCGGCCGACTGATAGGCGACGCCGACCATGGTCTGCCAGTTGCTCACCTGCCAATCTTCCTCCATGAACGCCCTGACGTCGGGTGGATTGTCGGGAGCGGTCGGATCGTAGGCATTTTCCGACACGCGGCAGGTGAGTCCTCCTTCGCCGGATTTGATCTTGAGCCGAATGGTGTTGTCAAAGGCGGTTTCGCTCGCCCATTCCTCGGGATAGGTCAGCGAAAAGCCGTGCTCCCTGTCGTGAACGGTCTTGTCCGCGGCAAGCGCCGCCGCGGCGCAGCTCAGACATGCGGCCACCGCCGCGAAAAGAAAAAGACGCATGCCAAAGTCCCCTCGCTGCGGCCGATCCTATCACAGGCAGTTGGTGGTTGCCGCCTTGCCTCCGCCACAAATTCGGCCACTGTGGCACCGGCGCCTTCGTCATACTGTGGCTGGGCGCGAGGGGACAGTTTTCACAACGCCGGCGGAGAAATGCGAGCCGTTCTTGCCATTCTGCCGCTGCTTTTCCTGTCGGGCTGCGCCAATCCCTGGGCGAAGCTTCCGGAAGCGGAGCTGCCGAAGCCGATCCGCTATGCCATGTCGCGCCCCTCGCCTTTCGTCATCGGCAACTATTGCGGCCCGGGCACCCGCACCGGCGATCTGTCGGCCAAACCGGTCGACCGCCTCGACGCCGCCTGCCGGGTCCACGACGCCTGCTACATTGCCCGGCGCAATCATTGCGACTGCGACGGCGCGCTGGTCGCCTCCGCCAGGAAGATCCGCGACGACAAGACGGCGCCGCGCAAGATGCGCAGCCGGGCCGAATTGTTGATTGCGACCTTCGCGTTTCCCGTCTGCAAGATCTTTCCGCAAGGCTTCCTGCCGCCGCGCGATCCGGCTCAACTCAAGGCCATGAACGGGGCGGCCGGGTGAGCGTCAGGTCGGCCATCACCGCGACATGGCTTGGGCTGGCCCTCGCCGTGCTGGCCGGCTGTGCCGGCATGCCCGGCCATTCGGCCTGCGCCTTCTTCCCCGGCGACGACGCCTGCGGCCGCCTGCCCGTCTCGGCGGACAGCGGCGGCGAGGAGATCGCCGGAGCCCACTACTTCGCAGGCGGCAACGGCGCCTACGAGAAACAGTTCCAGGCGCTGCTCGCCCAAAGCCGCCTCGATGCGCTCGACCGCGCCAACGGCACCGGCCGCTTCGGCCGCGACTGGCGCGATGTCCAGAACAGCGGCTTCCACGCGACCTATCCGGCGCTGCAGCGGTTGGCCCGACCGCTCGACGACGCTGAGATTGCGCCGACACAAGGCAGGCCGGGCGAAGGCCGGTTCGCCGGCCGCTGGCGCATATCGCGGCAGACGCTCTATCTCGATGCCGCCGCGCGGCCCTTGGCGCCCAAGACCTTCAGCTTCTCCGGCCTTGAGGCGCGCTCGGTCGAGATCGTGCTGCGCCAGGCAGGCCAACAGCCCATCGACATCGGCGGCACCTGCGACGGCCCGCTCGCGATCCGCGCATCGGGCCGTTCCACCACGGTCGCCAGGGCCGTGCCATTCCATCTCAGCTTGCCAGCCGCGGAAACCTCCGTCAGCCTGTTCCCCGACGAGACACTCAGCCAATGCGATCTTCGCGTGACCTCGGCGCTAGCGCCGGCCGGCGCGCCGCTGACCCTGCTGCGGGAGGAGAGCGCGGATCCCTGGATCGCGAGGCTCGACAGCCGCTACGACCGCTGCCCGGTGCCCGATCCGGCGGGTATGGAGGAGCTCGACCGCGCCTTCTATGCCGGCCGCTGGTTGTCGCAGACCTGCGCGCTGCCTCTCGGGTCGCCGACCCTGCTGCGCAAGTCGCGCGACGGTTTCAACGCCAAGGTCGAGGCCTTGCTCGGCAAGACGCTACCGGACAGCGCCTTCGGCAAGGCCGACCCCGAGCTGCCGCTCGATTTCGCAGACGCGCCGAAGCTCAGGCTGATCTATCTGTCGTCGCTGGAGTTCAAGGCGGACTTCTCCGGCCGCATCATGGAGCGGCTGATCCGCCATCACGCGGCACTTGGCACCAAGGTGCGCATCCTGGTGACCGACGTGCTGGAGCGGGAGAAGGACGACGCCATGCTGCACCGGCTGGCGGCGGAATTCCCCAATGTCGAGCTGCAGGAATATCGCTGGCAGGCCGACCACGGCGCGCCGTTCGACGAGCAGATCTCACAGCTGCACAAGGTTCACCACATCAAGATGCTGGCGACGCTGGCCGAAGAGCCTGGACGCTCGCGCGTCATCATCGGCGGCCGCAACGTCCATGACGGCTTTCTGTTCCACAAGCCGGTCGACCTGAGCCGCTATCCGGACCTGGAGCAATACGGCAAGACCGACGGCTTCTCGCTGAACTACTATTCCAACTGGAGCGACTTCGACATCGAGATCGCCGACCCGGCGACTGTCGAGACGCTGGCCGCGCATCTGTCGACCATCTGGCTGCGCGGCGCCGACACCAATCTGTCGCGGCCGTTCTCCATTCCGGTTCGTTCCATAGCTGCCCCGCGCGGCGTGGCGCGGCATTTCATCTCCGTGCCTTATGAGGACGGGCACGCGCTGGAGGCCTATTTCGTCGAGCTGATCGACACCGCCGAGCACCGCATCCAGATCGTCAATCCCTATCTCAACCTGACGCCCGCTATCGCCCGGGCCTTCGACCGGGCGCTGGCCAGGGGCGTGAAGATCGATGTCGTCGGCCGCATCGACCTCAAGGGCGATATCGGCGGCCGGTTCCTCACGGCGCTCAACAAGCTGTTCGTCGAGAGATATGGCGACCGCATCGACATCCGCGAGTTCAAGGCGCCTGATGTGGTGCTGCACTCCAAGATCATGATGATCGACGAAAGGCTGGTCGCCATCTCCTCGGTCAACCTCAACAACCGCAGCTTTTTCCACGACTCGGAAAACGGCATGGTCGTGCTCGATCCGGCCTTCTACCGCCGCATGAAGCCGGTCTATGACGATTACCTCGCCCATTCGCGCCCGGTCGCCACCAATGTCACGATCGGCTGGGCCTACCGGCTGCTGTTCAGCGACAAATGGGTCCGGGAGGCGTTTTGAGGCCGCCGCCCGGGCGAACTAAGGTGTGCAGACCGGTCTCACCAGAATATCAGCGCAGCTTTAGATGGGCTTCAGATACCGCTCCGGGCTCAGGTCGCGCGCGTTGATCTCTGGCACCCGGTTCGACATGATGTCGGCCAGCACCTTCGCCGAGCCGCAGGCCATGGTCCAGCCGAGCGTGCCGTGGCCGGTGTTGAGGTAGAGATTTGCAACCTCGCTCAGTCCGACCAGGGGCGGTCCGTCCGGCGTCATCGGCCGCAAGCCGCACCAGAAGCTCGCGGCCTTGAGATCGCCGCCGCCGGGGAAGAGATCACCGACCGAGTGTTCGAGCGTGCGGCGGCGCGATTCATGCAAGCGAAGGTCATAGCCCGAAATCTCCGCCGTGCCTCCAACGCGGATACGGTCGCCGAGCCGGGTGATCGCCACCTTGTAGGTCTCGTCCATGACCGTCGACACGGGTGCTGCCCCGGCATTGGTGATCGGCACGGTGATCGAGTAGCCCTTGACCGGATAGACCGGAATCGGCCGCCCCAGCGAGCGCATGAATTGCGCGGAATAGCTGCCCATCGCCATCACGAAGGCATCCGCGGACCTCCACCCGTGGTCGGTCAGCACATTGGTGAGGCGGTTGCGGTTCCTGACGATGCGCCGGATGGTCGAGCCGTATTCGAAGGTCACGCCGCGCGCCACGCAGAGCTCGGCGAGCTTGTCGGTGAACATCTTGCAGTCGCCGGTCTCGTCGCCCGGGAGCCTGAGGCCGCCGACGAATTTGTCGCGCACCGCCGCAAGCGCCGGCTCGGCGGCGACACAGCCGTCGCGGTCGAGGATCTCGTAGGGCACGCCGTATTTCTTCAGCACCTCGACGTCGCCGCCGGTGCCGTCGAGCTGTTTCTGCTTGCGGAAGAGCTGCAGCGTGCCTTTGGCCCGTTCGTCGTAGGTGATGCCGGTCGCCTCGCGCAGCGCCTTCAGCGTGTCGCGGCTGTATTCGGCGAGCGGCACCATGCGCGACTTGTTGAGCGCGTAGCGCTCGGCCGTGCAGTTGCGCAGCATCTTGAGGAGCCAGGTCCACATATGCGGGTCGAAAGCCGGCCGCACCACCAGCGGGCCGTATTTCATCAACAGCCATTTGATGGCCTTGACCGGGATGCCCGGCCCGGCCCAGGGCGAGGCATAGCCCGGCGACACTTCACCGGCATTGGCGAAGCTGGTTTCGAGCGCCGGCCCCGGCTGGCGATCGTAGACGGTCACTTCATGACCGGCCTCGGCGAGGAAGTAGGCGGTAGTGACCCCGATCACGCCGCCGCCCAGCACGATGACTTTCATTCCATGCTCCCTCAAAGGCCGATCATGCCGCCGAAGGGCCCGGATCGTCCCCTTCTGTCTGCCGGATTTTGCCGCGTCCGCCAAGGGGCCAGTCAGCGGTGGGCGCGCTGTGGACCAGCTTGAGGACGTGGCGAGGCCGTTCGGCGGCGCGGTCCTGCGCCGCTCGCCGCGCGGCCTCCGGCTGATAGGCCACCTCCTCGAGAAGGACCTCCTCGGCCGGGCCGTCGGCCCGCTCGGCCAGCGCCGATTGTCCCGCCCTCATGCCAAGCAGGCAGAGGCCGTGCCACGTGGCGACCGGCAGGCCGGAGCCGACGGGAGCGGATGCTTCGGCCTGCACCAGCGTCCGCGTCTGCGATGAACCGCCGCCGGCGCGGAAGATCACCCGGCTGTTGAGCGTGGCAAGGTCGGGCTCGACGGCTCCCGTCGCAATGACGCGGCTTTCGGCGAGCTTGCGTTCGAGCATCGGCGCGATCGGATCGGCAAACGCGCGACGGCGCATCAGCATCGCCTCGATCACCGCGAAGTCCTTGGCCGTCAGGCGGTAGAAAGTCCCGGTCATGGCGCTCTCCGCGTTTGTTCGACGGCGTCGATCGTTGCCGAGAGGACCCGGCTGTCGCGGCTGCGCCACGAAACCGTGCGTCCGGCCCGCGCGCCGATCAGCGCCGTTCCAAGCGGCGTCAGCACCGATATGCGTTTTTCGGCGATATCGGCCTCCGCCGGATAGACCAGCGTCACCGTCTGGGTGCTCCCCTCCGGGTCCTGAAGCGTCACCGTCGAGCCCATCCGCACCACGTCGGCGGGCAATGCCGCCTCGTTGGCGACCCTGGCGCGATCCATCTCGGCAAGCAGGTCCTCGGCCATATCGGGCACGCGGTCGAGAAAGGCCCTGGCGAGGCTGCTCAGCCGGTCGTGGTCCGCCGCGCTGACAAGGATGGTGTTTCGCGAACGCGCTTGCGTTGCTGCATGCATGGCATACCTCATAATCCGGCGCATCGGTTGCCCGAATGCGCGCAAGCCGCCACGTCGAGGGCGGCGAACAAAGCCGGGCCGCAAGGGCCGCAGGCTCGATGAAAATGTCTGGAATTCAAACGCCCCGGTTCACGCGGCCGCCGGCATTGGCGGCCACGCCGGGGCTACGCTCCCGCGATGGGGCAAACCCTGAAGCAGGTTTTGATATAAGCGAGGTTGCTCATACCCCGAACCTTGCCGAGAAGCCCCGGCTTGTCAAGCAAGGCGCCTGTTTCAACCACCGAGGTAGCGGCGGTGAAAGCGCGCACCCAGGCTGGTCAATATCTCATAGCCGATGGTGCCGGCATGGCCGGCCGCGTCGTCGACGCTTTGGGACGGACCGATGAGCTCGACGAGATCGCCCTCGCTGAGCCGGCCGGCGGGAAGCGCCGAAATGTCGAGGATGATCGAGTCCATCGACACGCGCCCGATGAAGGGCAACCGCACGCCCCCGAACCAGGCGGCCGAAGCGGCGCGCCGGTGCCAGCCGTCGCCATAGCCCAGCGAAATGGTCGCCAGCCTGAGCGGACCGTCGGCCTGGTGGGTATGGCCGTAGCCGATGCCGGTTCCGGCGCCGATCGCGCGCGTTTGCGCCACCTTGGCTTGCAGCCTTATCACCGGCAGCATCGGATTGGCTTCGTAGGGCGTCGGATTGACGCCGTAGAGCGCGGCACCCGGGCGGGCGAGGTCGTAATGATAGGCCGACCCGAGAAAGATACCGGACGAGTTGGCCAAGGAGGCTGGCGCCGCGGGCAGCAGCATGCGCAGCCGCTCGAATTCGCGCCGCTGCGTCTCGTTAGCCGCCTGTTGCGGCTCGTCGGCGCGGGCGAGATGGCTCATCACGAAACGGATGTCGATGCCGTCGAAGGCACCGGCCTCCCCCGCGACCGCCTCGACTTCCGCCGGCGCCATGCCGAGCCGGGCCATGCCGCTGTCGACCTGGATGGCGGCCGGCAGGCTCCGGCCCGCGCTCCGCGCGGTCTCGCGCCAGGTTTTCAATTGAACGGCGCTGTTGATGACCGGGAAAAGCCCGGCCGCCAAGGCTTCCGGTTCCGAACCCGGCGGCAGCCCGTTCAGCACGAAGATGTCCGGCCCGGGACCGATCGCCTCGCGCAGCGCGATGCCCTCGCCGAGCAACGCGACGAAGAAGATGTCGCAGCCCTCTTTCGCCAGCGCCAAGGCCACTTGGGCGGCGCCGAGCCCATAGCCGTCGGCCTTGAGCACGCCGGCGCAGCGGACGCCGTTCAGCCGCGCCTTCAGCCGGCGATAGTTTTCCCGGATGGCCCCGAAGTCGATCGTCAGGATCGCTCCGGCGGCCGCCTCGCTCACCGTCGAGCCGCTGCTTGCGTCATGTGCCGGAAACCTGCGTCCGGTGTCGTCGTTCATGGCGACCCCCGCTTAAAGCATGTCTCCCGAAAGTGGGAACCGGTTTCGGGATAAAGACATGCGCCAAATCAAAAAACCTAAAGCGCATGGAGCGAACCTGAAAGATCGCGACGCGCTTTGGTGCATCGGCAATCAATACGGTCACAGGGCCGCCGCGACAACCGGGGGGTTATAGGGCCAGGTGCTCGAACGCCGCCACCACCTGCTCATAGACCTTGCGCTTGAACGGCACGATCAGCTCCGGCAGCTCCCGCATCGGCCGCCACGCCCATTCATCGAATTCGGCCGTGTGGCCGCCGGGCGGCGGATTGATCTCGATCTCGCTTTCGTCGCCCTCGAAGCGGTAGGCGAACCATTTCTGCGTCTGGCCGCGATAGCGGCCCTTGAAGGCGACGCCGACCAGATGCGGCGGCAGGTCGTAATTGATCCAGCGCGGCGCCTCGGCAAGCAGCGAA
>NZ_RZTO01000187.1:0-8807 GCF_003997225.1 Mesorhizobium sp. M2C.T.Ca.TU.002.02.1.1 | reverse complement strand
AGCGTCGATTTGCCAGCGCCATTCTCGCCCATCAACGCATGGACGGAGCCGGATTGGAGTCCGATCGAGACGCCCTTCAGCGCCGCCGTGCCGGCGAACGCTTTTCGGATATCCGACATTTCGACAAGGGTTTTCACGAAAAAAGCACCGCTGCGTTCAGGGAATTCGGTGGCGCGGGCCCGCGTCTCCGCCGCCCGCGCCGCCATGGCGCCGCCTTTACTTCTTGGCGTAGAATTCCTTGAGCTTGTCTTCGGGCAGCTCCGACGGCCACCAGACATTAGCCGAGAGATCGTCGCGATAGTATTTCTTGACCTTCTCGATGTCCCAGCCGGGCGGGTTGTAGTCGTAATGCTTCTTCAGCTCCTTGCCTTCGAGCAGGGCAACGGCGGCGCGGATGCCGGCCGCGCCCTGGGCCGGGCTGTATTCCGCCGAGATCGACTTGAAGCCGTCGGCGATCCACTGGCCGAAGAAGCCGTTGTTGCCTTCGCCGGTGATCGGCGGGATCTTGGCGCCGAACTGCTTGAAGACGTCGACGCAGGCGCGCGTCATGTCGGCGCCCGAAGACCAGATGCCGTCGACCTCGGGATTGTTCAGGTAGAGCGTCTCGCAGAGCTTCTTGGCCTTGTCGTACTGCCAGTCGCCATGCTCCTCGGCGATGATCTTGACGTCGGTTCCCTTCAGCGCCTGCAGCAGGCCGTTGTAGCGGTTGGTGTCTTCCGGATGGCCCGCGAGCCCACGCAGCACCCAGATATTGCCCTTGCCACCAAGCTCCTTGACCAGGAAGTCGCCCATCACCTTGCCGAAATGCTCGGCGCCGCCCTGGATTTCGGTGGTGAAGGCGTCGCTCTCGATGCGGCCGGTATGCACGATGACCGGAATGCCCGCCGCCACGGCCTTGGCGATGCTGGCGTCGGCTGAGGTCGACGTGACCGGCTGGACGATGATGGCGTCCACCTTCTGGGCGATCAGGTCCTCGATGTCGGCGACCTGCTTCTTCTGGTCGAAGCCGGCATCGAGCAGGATGAACTTGCTGATGCGCTTGTCCTTGGCGGCGGCAGCCTCGGCCTCATGCGCGACCTGCACCGTCCAGGTGTTGGCGTTGACGCCGAAATGGCTCATGCCGATGACCCAGGGCGGATCCTTCTTGAACTTCCCTGCCTCGACCGTTGGGTTGTCGCCGGCGCGGGCGGTAACCCCGTCGAGCAGCGATACGTCGTCGGCGAACGAGGGCGCGCACCACATCGTGGTCGCGATCACTGCCGCTGCGATTGATTGGATAATCCGTCTCACTGAGCCATCCTCCTTCTCAAGCTCCACGAACCCTGGCGACCAGGGCCACGACTTCCCCGACGGCGTCCGGCCATGGCCAAACACCGCACCTGCCGGGGCGAACCCGGCACTGCTTCAGTTCATTGCTCAACCCACGCGCATGGCCGCTGGAGACAAAGGTCCAGCATTGCCGCCATGGGTCATGGCGGCCGATCGGCGCAAAAGGTTCGGGGCATTCCTCCCAGGCTCACTTCAATCATCGATCCGGCGGGCTGTCAATAATTATTCAGAGTGATGGATTATCTTTGCGGCTTGCGCTACCTTTCCGCCGAATGGCAGGGTCACTGGACGCGGACGGCCGGCTCTCGTCCGATAATTTCTGCAAATCAGAACCTTGGCTGGATCGGGGAGGAGCATGCGATCGGTCTTGTGCTACGGCGACTCCAACACGCATGGGCAGGTACCCGGCGGCACGCCGCTTGACCGCTACGGCCCGGCCGAACGCTGGCCCGGCGTCATGGCAAGGGAACTGGGCGTCGGCTGGCATGTCATCGAGGAAGGCCTCAGCGGCCGCACGACGGTGCGCGACGATCCGATCGAGGGTGCCCACAAGAACGGGCGCACCTACCTCAGGCCTTGCCTGCAGAGCCATGCCGTTCTCGATCTCGTAATCATCATGCTGGGCACCAACGATCTCAAGGCGCGCTTCAACCAGCCGGCCTCGGAAGTGGCGATGGCCATGGGCTGCCTTGTCTACGACATCAAGGAGCTGAAGCCCGGTCCGGGCGGCAGCGTGCCCGAGATCATGATCGTATCTCCGCCGCCGATGCTGGACGACATCAAGGAATGGCGGTCGATCTTCGCCGGCGCACCGGAGAAGTCGCGGCAGCTGGCGCTCGAGTTCGAGATCATCGCCGATTCGCTCGAAGTGCATTTCTTCGATGCGGGCTCGGTCGTCACCTGCGATCCGCTCGACGGATTCCACATCAACGGACAGGCGCATGCCTCGCTCGGCCGTGCGCTGGCCCGCGAGGTCGAAGCAATCGGGTGGCCGGATGAACGATAAACGCGGCATACGGGTGTCCCGCACGACCGATTGCGGGAGGACGCACCATGCCTGACATGCGCTTTGCGCCGCCCAACCCGCTGCGGATTGCGGACCGCGCCAGCGGCCTCAACGCCGTCAGCGTGCGCAGCTACAACGAGCGCCTCGTGCTGTCGCTGCTGCTCCAGAGCAAGGATATCACCCGTCTCGAGATCGGCGAGCGGACCGGCCTGTCGGCGCAGACGGTGTCCGTCATCGTCCGTTCGCTCGAGCAGGAGGGGCTGATCGCCAAGGGCGAAGCCCAGCGCGGGCGCGTCGGGCCGCCGACAGTGCCGCTATCGCTCAACCCCGAGGGCGCCTATTCCGTCGGCATCAGCGTCGGGCACCGGCAGGTGGAGGTCGTGCTCGTCGACTTCGTCGGCTCGATCCGCTCCCATGCGGTGCTGCCGTACTCGGCTGCCGCGCAGGACACCAACCACCCGCAATTCATGAGCGCGATCGCCAAGGCCATCGCCGACCTGCCGCAGCATCTGCATTCGCGCATCGCCGGCATCGGCCTTGCCCTGCCGGGCGACGAGGTGGAGCTCGAGCTGACTCCCAAGGCGGCCCGCGAGCGGTTCGACGCCTTGCAGGAAGAGGTCGAACGGGAGATCGGTTACCCCGTCTACGTCCAGAACGACATCACGGCGGCGGCCGGCGGTGAAAGCATGTTCGGCGTCGCCAAGCACCTTTCGGACTATCTTTTCTTCTATCTCGGCGCACGCCTGCACAGCCGCCTTGTCCTCAACCACCAGATATACAACACCACCGGCGCGGTAAGCTTCGACGTCGGCATCCTGCGGCTCGAACAGGAGATCACCAGACAAGGAAGCCAGACGTCCGAGCTCTGGGAAAGAGGCGCGGACTGGCCGTCATTCGGCGAGGCCGAGATCGCGTGGCAGCGCGAGCTGGTCGGGCAAATGAAGTCGTCGATCGCGGCTCTGAAGCAGTTCGTTCCGATCACCTCGGTCGTCCTGTCCTCCCACGCGCCCCAGGCGGTCTGCAAGGCGATCTGCCGGGAACTCGAGCAGGCCATGCCTGGCATAGCCGCCATAGCCGGCAACATCGAGCGTTCGCCCAAGGCGGTGGGCGCGGCGGGCCTGCCCTTCAGCTCGCGCTTCATGGTGGAGTGACATTTATCGTCGCCGCGTCTCGCTATCTGGCGGCAACACCTGCCGGTGATATCGGGCCGGCGGTGCGGCCGCTTGACGTCGCCCGCCCAGTCGGCCCGGTCAGCCCGGGATAATTTCGTAGTGAAGGATCTGGGCGTCGCCGAGGGACGATCTGCGTCCAGGCGAGATGACGCCGGAGCCGAAGAGGAGGATATCCTCGCGGCGCACGAATACTTCATCGCCGGGCCCCATCGACACAAATGTGCCCGACGAGCTTCGCTCGACAAGCCGGGCCTTGCCATTCGAAATGGTGAAGGTCGCGTGGTGTCTTGAGACCCAGGGCCGCTGGACGACGATATCGCATTCCGGCGATCGGCCGATCGTCACCAGTTCGTTGTTTCGGCAGGATCGCACCCGATCTCCATAGCGGATGACCAGATTGATCTGCGGCGGAGCGAAACGCCTCTCGACAAAAGTGCCCCGGCTGGCGACGTGCGTGGCGGGGGTCCCATCGTCGCCCCCCAGAGTATACACATCGAAGAGTTCCTGCTTTCCCTTGAAGGCCATTTTGTCGAGGAGCCGCAAGCTACCGCGGCTGCCCGCGGAAAGGGCTTCGAAGAAGCTCTGGCTGATCAGGACCTCCCCGGGGTTGGCCGTGGTGGACAACCGCGCGGTGACATTGACAACGTCGCCGAATACCGCGCCCCGCGCGCGAATGACCGCCCCGAAATGCAATCCGATCCGGGCGATCAAGGGCTCTTTCGTCAATTCGCTGCCAATCTGGCAGACGGCCCTCAACGCCGCCTCCGGTGTCTCGAACAGGCTGAGCACGTCATCGCCCTTCGAGTAGATGAAGTCGCCGCCGTGCTGGGCGACGATCCCGCGTATCGCGTCGAGACAATCCGAGACCTGACGCAGGGCGGCATCGTCGCCGATGCGCTCATAGAGCGGCACGCTGCCCACGACATCGGCCAAGAGGACTGCGGCCAGAAGTCTTTCCTGATCCATCGACTCGTATCCGCCCCGGAACGCAGCGTGTATAACATACCAAAGTCGACCGTGACTTATCACTTGTACGCCAAGGGGCCGGCGCAACCGGGGCAGATGTTTCGGCGCGATTAGCGGCGATAAAGACGTTTCCTTTCCCTAGCCTGGGCTGCCGGCCGCCGGATTGGCGATGATCGCCGCGCGGAAGCGCGCGACGAAATCGTCCAGCGCCGGACGTTCGGCGTCCGAGATCGCCCAGTAGGAGAAGGCATCGTCCGTCCAATGCACCAGGAGGAAGCCCCCTGCCGAGAGGTCGTCCGCCACCGGCACCGATTTGGCTTCGTTCTGCCGGGGTTCGGCCACCAGCGTGATCAGATGCTCGTGATGGCGGTAGACCAGAGCCGGCATCGGCTTGTCGCCGATCACCTCGACGCGACCGCCGATCAGCGCATAACCGTCCTTGGCCATGTCGGGCGCCGCCGGCGACACGCCGATGCGGCCGTCGAGCCACGGCTTCACCGTGTGGCGGTCGGACGAGACGATGTCGACCGGCGTCGCCGCCAGCAGGCTGCGGCGATGGCCGTTGGCGACCGCGACCGCGAAACTGTCGGACCCGTTGTCCGCCGTCGTCAGCCACTGCGTCGCGCCGCTGGCGAGAACAGCCGTCAGCGCGATCGAGGCCGCCATCTGGCGCCAGTCGAAGGAGTTGAACCAGCGTGCCGCGCGCGGCCGCATGGCGATCACATTGCCTTGCTGCTGTTGCGCGGATTGCTGAGGTCCCGCCGTCACGGCTGCGGGCTGGGTTACGTCGTCCTCCTCGGCGCCTTTGACCTCGGCGATGGCCGCGATGCGCGCCAGGAAATCGTCGCTGACGCTCGGCCGCGGCAGGTTGGCGACAGCGCCGCGCAGCGCCACCAGGCGCGCATGTTCGGCGGCAAGCTCCGGATCGGCGGCCATGCGCCGCTCGACCGCCAAAGCGGCCGCGGCGTCGAGCTCGCCATCGACAAGGGCGTGGATCATCAGCTTCATATCCTGCGGGTCTTGCGGCAATCCATCCTCATGCGGGCTAATTTCATGCGGGCTCATGGCGCCCTCCAAGTTCCGTCATCAACAGGCCGCGGGCCCGCGCTAGGCGCGACATCACCGTGCCTTGCGGCACGCCGAGCATGGTGGCGATCTCGCGGTAGCTGAGACCGTTGATGTCGCGCAGCACCACCGTTTCGCGGAAGGCTTGCGGCAGCCTGGCGATCGCCGCTTCAACCGCCGCCGAATTCGCCTTGGCGATCAGTGCAGCCTCCGGGCTGTCGGCATCGGAGTCGGGCGGCGGCGAGACGTCATCGAGATCGGCGAGGTCGCCGACCGCCACCACGCTGCGCGGACGGTTCTTCGCCATCCATGTGTAGGAGGCGTTGCGCACGATGGTGAGCAGCCACGCGCGGGGGTTTCCCCCGGCGAACCCCGCAATACCCGCATGCGCCTTGAGGCAGGCCTCCTGCACGACATCCTCGGCATCGGCCGTGTTGCCGGTCAGCCAGCGGGCGAGCGACAGCGCATCGCCAAGGTGCGGCAGCACCACCTCGGCAAAACGCGCGGCCAGCATCTTTTCGCTCAACACTGTCCCGCCGTCGGGCGCTCCCGCCATGGGTCTGCCGCCGCCCTCAGCGGGAGGCGACGATCTGTCCCTGCTCGTGCGGGTGAAGATCGCGACCGCAGGCGATGGCGCCTGCTTCGAGGGAGGAGAAGGCATTGGTGTCACCGGAGTCAAGTGTCTCGGAAGCAAGGGGCGCCTCGGAAGGGGACGGCGCATCGCTGGCTGCAACGGGGTGCTCGCCGTCATGGTCGTGGATCTCGATGGTTGCGATCGGCACGGATCAGGGCCGGCGGCGGGGCGGTATCGCCCAGAACAGGTGCGCCCAGCTCCAGCGCTCCAAAGGCTGGCGCCGGCTGAGGCCTTCGCCCTCTTCAGCCCGTGCGTATTTGTCTTCGTGCCGCTTCATGATGGTCTCCTGCTGTTGCGCACAAAGGGCGCATGCCCTGGAGACCGGCGGACCGGGCCGTTTATTCCCGGCCGGTCGGCTTTTTCGTTCACGCTAACGTGATCACAATGGCGTGCGGGCCTACAGCGCCTGCAGCGCAAGCCCCGCCAACGCCGCCCCCGCCAGCGTCGGCAGCATGCCGAGTTTCAGCCTGAACATGGCGACCATCGCAGCCGCCGAGAGTAGCGCGGCGCGCCAGTCGAGCGAGGGCAGGACCGGCACCTCCACGCCCCAGCCGACGCTTGCGACCTTGCCGAAAACGACATGCAGCGCGAACCACAGCGCAAGGTTCATGATCACGCCGACGACCGCCGCGGTGATCGCGCCCAGCGCCGCCGCCAGCGCCTTGTTCTGCCGGAGTTGCTCGATGTAAGGCGCGCCCAGAAATATCCAGAAGAAGCAGGGGACGAAAGTAACCCAGAGCGTCAGCGCCGACCCGAGCGATCCGGCAAGCAAAGGATTGATCGCGCCGGCATGGCGATAGGCGGCGGCGAAGCCGACGAATTGCAGCACCAGGATCAATGGCCCCGGCGTCGTTTCGGCAAGCCCGAGCCCATCGACCATCTGTCCAGGCGAAAGCCAGCCGAACGAGGTGACCGCCGCCTGCGCCACATAGGCGAGCACCGCATAGGCGCCGCCGAAGGTGACGACGGCCATCAGGCTGAAGAAACCGCCGATCTGCGCCCACACGCTTCCCGGCCCCGCCAGCAGGGCGATCAGCGCCACCGGCCCCAGCCAGAGCGGCAGCCAGATGGCGACGGTGCGGATGGCATGCCACCGTGACGGCACGGCGTGGCCTAGCTCGCCGCGCTCGAACATCAGATCGACCACGCCCTTGTTGTCGGCGGCGGCGCTGCCCTTGCCATGCGCCGAGCTGGAAAACAGCCCTGGTGCAAAGCGGTTGCCGGCCCAGCCGATAAGCCCGGCCGCGAGCACGATGAGCGGGAACGGCAGCTTCGCGACATAGATGGCGAGGAAGGCGGCGACGGCAATTGCCACCATCGCACGGTTCTTCAGCGCGCGCTTGCCGATGCGGATCACCGCCTCGACGACGACGGCCAGCACCGCCGCCTTGACGCCGAAGAACAGCGCCTCGACGACCGGCGCGTCGTTGTAGAGCATGTAGAAGCTGCTCAGGCCAAGCATGACCAGCGCGCCCGGCAGCACGAACAGGATGCCGGCAACCAGCCCGCCTGCCGTGCGATGCAGCAGCCAGCCGATATAGACGGCAAGCTGCTGCGCCTCGGGGCCAGGCAGAAGCATGCAGTAGTTGAGCGCGTGCAGGAAACGCTCCTCGCCGATCCAGCGGCGATCCTCGACCAGTTCCTTGTGCATCAGCGCGATCTGTCCGGCCGGCCCGCCGAAGGAGAGCAGCCCGATCTTGGCCCAGAGCCGCGTCGCTTCGCGGAAGCTCGGCATGGCCGGGACCTCGACCGGTCGCGCGGCATCGTCCTTGGCGAGCGCGGTCATTGCGCCTTGCCCCCGGCCGGCCAGTTATGCGTCTCGTCCGCCGCGTCACGGCACCAGCGGAAGAAGGCATCGTAGAAGAGCATGCCGGCTTCGAGCTGTTCGAGGTCGTCACGGAACATGCGCGACAGGCCGAGCGAGGCGGCGAGGAACCCGGCCGCCTGCGGCACAAGGTCGAGGCGCGCCGTGTCCGCCCCGCGCACGATCAGCGCCAGGCGATCCAGCGCTTCGACGCGCAGGCCGAATTCCTCGATCATCGTGTCGAAGCTGCAGCGGTCGCCGCGATGGCTCCAGAACACGCCTTCGATGTCGAAAGGAACCGCAGCGAAGCGGTCCGCCACAAGAGGCACTTCGGCCGGATCTACGAACAGGAACACCGCCTTGGGATCGACGAAGCGGCGGATCAGCCAGGGGCAGGCGATGCGGTCGACTTTCGGCCGCGACCGTGTGACCCAGACCGTACGCCCCTTTTCGTCGCGCGGCGGGATCGCGCCGGCGCGGACCAACGGAGCTTTGGCGGCAGCCCAGGCCTCGAAGCCGCCTTCCAGCGACTCCGCTGCGATGCCTTCATGACGCAGCCATGCGGCAACGCCTTGCGAGAGCTTCTGCCCCCTCTGGCAGATCGCGACGACCTTGCGCCCGGAAAATTCCGCAGCCCAGGTCGAGACAGTTCTGAAATCTCGCCGGCAAGACGCCGGCAGCAGACGCGGGTCGGCTTCATAATCCTCGTCGGTGCGCACATCGACCAGGCAAGGCGCGTCGGGCAAGCCGATGAGACGGGCAAGCTGCGGAACGGTGATTGCGGTTGTTGATGGCATGGCGTCCACCTCCTGAACAGAGAGAGTCTGGACG
>NZ_RZTO01000186.1:0-8919 GCF_003997225.1 Mesorhizobium sp. M2C.T.Ca.TU.002.02.1.1 | reverse complement strand
AGGCAGCGCGCCAAAATAGCTCTCAAGGCTGGAAATGGCAGTCTCTCCTTCATTCGACTGCCTGCCCAAAGAATCCCTTCTCAGGCCAACTTCAAGTCCTAAAAAGCCATATGCGATTCCCCTGCCCTTGAGGGGGAGATGGCCGGCAGGCCAGAGAGGGGGGCCTCGCGTCGGCGCTTCCGATCTTACAGATCCTTACGCAGATCGCACCGGGTCGAGTGTAACCTTGTAAAGCTCGTTGTCGTCGCGATCCATCAGCCGCACGGTGAGCTGTTCGGTGGCGCCGGAGATATCGACCAGCCCGAAGAACTGCAGTCCGGCCGACGGCGGCAGGTTCTGGCCCTGCTCGGCGGTCGGCGCCTTGATGAATTTCAGCTCCGGCCCGAAGGTCATGTCGAGGTCGTTGGGGCCGAATGTGCCTGCGTGGATCGGGCCGGAGACGAATTCCCAGAACGGGTTGAAATCCTGGAACTGCGCCTTGTCGGGGTTGTAGTAATGCGCCGCGGTGTAGTGCACATCGGCGGTCAGCCACACCGTGTTGGTGATGCCGGCATTCTTGATGAAGCGCAGCACATCGGCGAATTCGAGCTCGCGGCCCTTCGGCGCGCCGTTGTCGTTGTTCGCAACGGCTTCGGCGCCTGATTTCTTGGCGGCATCGTCCCAGACGACCAGGCTGAGCGGCATGTCGGCGGCGATGATCTTCCAGGTCGCCTTGGAGTTCGCCAGCTCGCGCTTCAACCACTTGGACTGCTCTTCGCCGATCATGCGCGACTTCGGCGTCAGCGTTTCCTCCATGTCGGGACCGTTCGGGCCGCGATAGGAACGCATGTCGAGGAAGAACACGTCGAGCAGCGGCCCGTGCGAGATCTTGCGGTAGACGCGGCCCGGCTCCGACGGCTCGTAGCGGATGGTCGTCATCTCATGGAAGGCGCGCGCCGCCCTGGCCGCCAGCACATGGATGGATTTCTCCTTGTAGCGGTCGTCGGCGGTGAGGTCCTTCGAGTCCGACCAGTTGTTCAGCACCTCATGGTCGTCCCACTGGTAGAAGGTCGGACAGATGGCGGCGAGGGCAAGCACGTGCTTGTCCATCATGTTGTACTTCCACTGGTCGCGATATTCGTCCAGCGTCTCGGCGACCTTGCGCTTGCCGTCGAGCATGACGATGTTCTTCCACTTGCCGCCGCCGGGAAGGTCGACCTCGTCCTTCAAGGCGCCGTCGGCATAGATCGTGTCGCCCGAATGCAGGAAGAAGTCCGGCGTGTGCTTGGCAATGGTCGAATAGGTCTTCATGCCGGTCTCGTCGATGCCCCAGCCCTGGCCGGCCGTGTCGCCCGACCAGGCGAAGCGCACATCGCGCTTCGAGGCGGGCGCCGTGCGGAAGCGGCCGACGATCGGCTCGGAGACGGCATTGATGTCGGAGAGATCGGCGGCAGTCATGCGGTAGAAGATGTCCTGGTCGGAGGCGAGGTCGGTGAGCAGCCGCTTCACCGTGTAGTCGCTGGCCGGCGAGGTATCGAGCGCAGCCAGCCTCGTGGCATTGGCGAAGCTTTCTGTGGTCGACACTTCATACATCACGCGCGCCGGGCGGTCGGTGCGGGTCCAGACCATGCCGGACGTGGCGTCGACGTCGCCGGACTGGACGCCGTGCGTGAAGGCGGGGCGCTGGCTGGCGCGAGAATAATAGGGCAGTGCCAGACCGGAGGCGCCGACAAGGCCGAAGGCACTGGCCGAGGTGACGAAAGCGCGGCGGGTCAACGAGAGCTTGTTCATGGCTGTCTCCGGATGGCTTTGAACGGGACCGCCAACCTCTCGCCTCAATGTTTCAGGCGCATTTCGGAACCATGAAGTTTTGATAACAGTGCACAGAACTGCTGATCTCCCCCCTTGTGGGGGAGATGGCCGGCAGGCCAGAGGGGGGCGCGAAGGATCGCCAACTTCTCAGCGTTTGCCCGCCGAGCCTACACCCAACGGCTTGAATAGACTTGATTGCAACTGGATAACTCGGAGGGACAGCGCCCCCCTCTGCCCTGCCGGGCATCTCCCCCACAAGGGGGGAGATTGGCAGCTCAGACCATCTGCGGCTCCGGCTCGAAAGCCGGCTTGCTCGTGTTGATCAAGAGCGAAATACAAGCCGCCGCGATGCCCGTCATCCCCGCAATCAGGAACGCCAGCTCGTAATTGCCCTGCAACTCGCGCATCGTCCCACCGAAGGCGGCGGCGGCCGCGGCGCCCACCTGGTGGCCGGCGACGATCCAGCCGAATACGATCGGCCCGCTGCGGTCGCCGAAGGCTTCGTTGGCGAGCCTGAGCGTCGGCGGCACGGTGGCGATCCAGTCGAGCCCATAGAGCACAGCGAAGATGACCAGGCTGGTCGCCGAGAAGCCGGAATAAGGCAGGTAGATCAGCGACAGGCCGCGCACGGCGTAATAGACGCCGAGCAGCTTGCGCGGATCGAAACGGTCAGTGAGCCAACCGGACAGCGTCGTGCCGATCAGGTCGAAAATGCCCATCATCGACAACAGCCCGGCGGCCTGAACCTCGCCGATGCCCATATCGCCGCAGAAGGCGATGAGATGCGTGCCGACGAGACCGTTGGTGGTGAAGCCGCAGACGAAGAAGGTGGCGAACAGGTACCAGAACACCCGGGTGCCGGCGGCGCGGCGCAGCGTGTTCAGCGTATGCGCCAGGAAATTGCCCTGCGATGCCGGCGACACCGGCGGAATGTCGTTCGCATCGGCGCCGTAACGGACCTGGCCGATCGAGGAAGGGCGTTCCGGCACGAGCAGCAGAACAAGCGGGATCAGCGCCGCGGTGGCGAGGGCTACCGCAATCGCCACAGGCTTCCAGCCGCCGCTTTGCGCCAGCGAGGCGATCACGGGCAGAAACACCAGCATGCCGGTGGCGCTGGAGGCCGACATCAAGCCCATCATCAGGCCGCGATTGGTCTTGAACCAGCGGTTGACGATGGTGGCGCCAAGCACGCTCGCCACCGCGCCCGAGCCGATGCCGGAAAACACGCCCCAGGTGAGGAAGAGATGCCAGGGCTGCGTCATGAACAGGCTGAGCGCGGTCGAGCCCGACATCACCAGCAGCGCGCCAAGCAGCGTGCGGCGGAGCCCAATGCGCTCCATCAGCGCCGCGGCGAAGGGACCCGTCAGCCCATAGAGCAGGATGCCGACGCTGGCCGCCCAGGAGGTGACGTCGCGGCGCCAGCCGAAGCTTTCCTCCAGCGGAACCATCATCACCGAAGGCGCCGAGCGAAGCCCGGCCGCGATCAGCAGGCAGAGGAAAATCACGGCAACGACGACGAATGCGTAGCGCTGGCCAAACGGGCGGGACTGGGCTATCATGTTACTAACCGGTACGTTGCAGCGGGATGGCGCCATACATACGTACCGGTCAGTAACATTGTCAAGCGAGTTGTTTGAATGCCATCGGACAATAAAATTGAAGTGTCGTCGAACGCCGCCCCCGCCCCGAAGGCGGCGGACAAGATCCTGGACGTGGCGCGCGACCTTTTCTATCGCGAGGGCATTCGGGCGATCGGCGTCGACGAGATCGTCAAGCGCGCCGGCGTCACCAAACCGAGCCTCTATCGCAGCTTTCCGTCCAAGGACGAGCTCGCCGCCTCCTATCTGCGCAAATACGACTTGGAATTCTGGGAACGCTTCGACGAGGCCGTCGACGCGCATCCGGGCGATCCGCGCGCCCAGATCATCGCTTTCCTCACCCGTGTCGGCAAACGCACGCAAAAGCCGGATTACCGCGGCTGCGGCATGACCAACGCGGCGGTGGAATACCCCGAGCGCGGGCATCCCGCGCGGGTGGTGAGCGAGAACAACAAGATAGAGCTGCGCCGGCGCCTGCGCGCCATGGCGGCCGCGATGGGCGCCGCCGATTCCGACACGCTGGGCGACGGCCTGCTGCTTCTCATTGAGGGCGCTTACATCAGCGGCCAGCTTTTCGGCCTGGGCGGACCGGCGGCGGCTGTCGCCCGCAACGCCGACCTCCTGATCGAAGCCAGCTTGAAGAAATAGCGGACGGCGTTACGCTTCCGGCAACTCGAAACGGAGTTGCCATTGATGCGTGCTCTTCTGATCCCGCTTGCCCTCGCCGGTTTCTGCCAGGCGGCCCATGCCGGCGACATCTCCAGCGCCTATACCGATCTCGACTGGAAGAAGGATTGCGTGACCTATGCGCAGGCAGCGGAAGGCGATGGCGACTGGGCGAGCCTCGTTTGCTCGGGCTATCGCGGCTATCCGGTGCTGGTCGGCTACGACGACGCGCGCGAATCCGTCTATTACGGCTTTCCGTCCGACGACATGACCGCGGTCTGGGAGAGCTTCACCGCCTTCAACGGCTCCGGCCCGAAGGTGGAATGGCGGATCGAGACCAATGGCGACATCGCCATCCCCTTCGCCGCGATCCACCGCCGCTCGGTCAGCAATCCCGAGGACGAGAAGAAGTCGATCGAGGTGCTGGTCGTCGCCAAGGTGGCGCAGCCGGAAGAGCATCAGGGCTGTACGATCGGCCTGGTTTTGGCCACCGGCAACGCGCAGGCCAACGACCTGGCGCGCAAGCTTGCCGACGAGAAGGCGAAAACCTTCACCTGCGGCAAGGACAAGCGCGAGGTGATCGGCGACGTGCCGCCCTTCGGCCGGGTGGACAATTAACCGGGCACTCCTGGTTTATCCACCCGCCTCCAGATGCCGGCTAAGCATCAGCTGCAATTCCTCCAGCACGCCGTCGCGCAGCCGCTTCTCGCCGATCAAGGTCAGCGGGATGCGCATCAATTGCGGCACGATCACCGCCAGCCTTTCGGCCTGGCCGGCCGGCAACGGCGGATCGGCGGCGGCGAATAGCGTCGCGATCTGGCTGCGCCGGCGGCCGCGCATGGCGCGCCGCCAGCCGTCGTCGCCCGGCAGATCGAGCAGCGCCGAATAGGCCGGATGTCCGGCCATGAAGGCGCCAAGCCGCGCGAACAGCAGGTCGGCGATTGCCGCCGCGCTCATTCCTTGCGTCCGGTCGCGCAGGTCGTCGAGCTCGGCCGAAAGCGCCTCCGCGTTCTGCGCGAGGATCGCCTGCGCCATCGCCTGCTTGGTCGGGAAGAACAGATAGAGCGTGCCGATGGCGGCGCCTGCCTTGGCCGCGATCTCGGTCATGGTCGTCGCGTCGAATCCCTTCTCGACGAACAGCTCCGTCGCCGCCGCCATCAGCGCGGCGACGCGGTCGCGGCCTCTTTTTTGCTGCGGGGCGCGTGGCTGCGGCACAGTTGCGCTTGATTTTTCCGAGGCCATCCTCATATTCCAAACCTGAGACTATCCTCATATATAGTCTGCCGGCCCTCGACGCGCCAGCAGTGCCGGATCTGAACGCCATGACCAGACAGGACCGCCCACAGAGCCACAAATGGATGGTTCTGAGCAACACCACGCTCGGCATGCTCGCCGCCGCCATCAACGGCTCGATCCTTTTGATCAGCCTGCCGGCGGTGTTTCGCGGCATCGGCCTCAGGGCGCTCGACCCCGGCAACATCAACTACCTGCTCTGGGCGATCATCGGCTACATGATCGCCACTGCCGTGCTGGTCGTCGCCTTCGGCCGGCTGGGCGACCAGTTCGGCCGGGCGAAGATGTACAACCTCGGCTTCGCCATCTTCACCGCCGCATCCATCGCGCTCAGCCTGCTGCCAGGCCAGGGCGATTTCGCCGCCATGTATCTGATCGGCGTGCGCATCATCCAGGGCATCGGCGGCGCGCTGATCATGGCCAATTCCACGGCGCTGCTCACCGACGCCTTTCCCGAGAACGAGCGCGGCTTCGCGCTGGGCATCAATGTCGTGGCGGCGATCGGCGGCCAGTTCGTCGGCCTGTTGATCGGCGGGCTGCTCGCCGACACCGACTGGCGGCTGGTGTTCTGGATCAACGTGCCGTTCGGGCTCGTCGGCACCGTCTGGGCGTATCTGAAACTGCATGACGCGCCGAACCGTTCCAGCCACACGATCGACTGGCTGGGCAACATCAGCTTCGGTCTCGGCCTGGTCCTGATCCTCACCGCCATCACCTACGGCCTGCAGCCCTATGGCGACCAGGTGATGGCCTGGACCAGCCCGAAAGTGCTGATGCTCTTTGCCGTCGGCATCGGCTCGCTGATCGCTTTCGTCGTGATCGAGAACCATGTCGCCAAGCCGATGCTCGACCTGTCGCTGTTCCGCATTCCGGGCTTTGCCTATGGCAACGTCGCCAATCTCGCGTCGGGCATCGCCCGCGGCGGATTGCAATTCATGCTGATCGTCTGGCTGCAAGGCATCTGGCTGCCGCTGCACGGCTATTCCTTCGAGCAGACACCGCTCTGGTCGGCGATCTTCATGCTGCCGCTCACGATCGGCTTCCTGATCGCCGGGCCGATCTCCGGCTATTTCTCCGACCGCATCGGCGGCGTGCCTTTCGCCGTCGGCGGCATGGTCGCCGGTGCGGCCAGCTTCGTCGCGCTGATGCTGCTGCCGGCCGATTTCTCCTACACCGCCTTTGCCGGCCTGCTCTTCCTCAACGGCCTCGGCTCCGGCCTGTTCGTGGCGCCGAACTCGACGCAGATCATGAATTCCGTGCCGGCGCGCGAACGCGGCCAGGCCTCGGGCATGCGCGCCACCACCACCAATGCCGGCCAAGTGCTGTCGATCGGCCTGTTCTTCAGCCTGATGCTCGCCGGCCTCGCCGCCAGCCTGCCGGCGACGATGGAGGCCGGGCTTCTGGCCCAGCACGTGCCGGAAGCGATCGCGCACCAGGTCGCCAACATGCCGCCGGTCGCCAGCCTGTTCGCCGCCTTCCTCGGCTACAATCCGATGGGCGAGCTGATTCCGGCCGAAGTGCTCCATGCTTTGCCGCCGGCCAACGCCGCCACGCTGACCGGCAACCAATTCTTCCCGGAATTGATGTCGGGCCCGTTCAAGCACGGGCTGGTCTTCGCCTTCACCTTCTCGGCCATCCTCTATCTGGTCGCCGCCTTCGCCTCCTGGCGCGGCGGCCGCGGCGCCGAGGCGGAACTGCCGGAAAGCCTGGCGGCCGAGGCTGCGGGCCGACGCTGATCCGGGCGAAGGCGGCGGAGATTGGCGCCGACGAGATCATCGAGCAGACAGTCCATCCGCTGGTCAACGAAGGCGCGAAGATTCTCGAAGAAGGCATCGCCACGTGGGCGCTGACGCGGTTTGCGACGTCGGAGATTAGCGAGGACCGTGATGACAGCTGATCTTCCCCCTTGCGGGGGAGATGGTCGGCAGGCCAGAGGGGCGCTGTCCCGCCGGCGTTCCCGGCTTCCACACAGCGACCACTCACCAAATTTGACCATGTGGACAAATCTCAGGCGCCGTTCCATAGTCCTCTGCGTCTGACATTTTTGGAACGGCCGGCTCGACACGGCTGTCGAACAGAGGGGCACTTCAATGGAAAACGACCATAGCAAAACGCAACGCGCCGGCCTGTCGCGGCGCAGCGTGCTGGAACTCGGCGCGCTCGGCCTCGCGGCGGCGGCGCTGCCCGGCGCGGCCTTCGCCAAGGACAAGAAGCTGAAGGTGGCGGCGATCTTCGCCACGCCGATCGAGGAACCATGGGACAACCAGATCCATGTCGCCTTGCTGAAGGCGCAGAAGGAGCTGGGCATCGACTACAAATGGTCGGAGAAGGTGCAGACCGCCGACTTCAGCCGCGTGATGCGCGAATATGCTCAAGGGGGCTACCAGCTGGTGCTGGGCGACGCCTTCGCCGCCGAGCGCGAATCGCGCCGCACGGCCAAGCAGTTCCCGAAAACGGCCTGGCTGTTCGGCTCCGGCGCCGGCCCGGCCGAACCCAATTTCGGTGTCTTCGACAACTGGATCCATGAGCCTGCCTATCTTTCCGGCATGATCGCCGGAAAAATGTCGAAGTCGGGCACGGTCGGCGCGGTCGCGGCAATGGGCATCCCGGAAGTGAACCGGCTGGTCAACGCCTTCTTTGCCGGCGCCAAGGAAGTCAATCCCAACGTCAAGAAGAAGGTCGCTTTCATCGGCTCGTTCTTCGATCCCCCCAAGGCCAAGGAAGCGGCGGTGGCGCAGATCGATGCCGGCGTCGACGTCATCTACGCCGAGCGCTTCGGCGTCATCGAGGCGGCGGTCGAGAAGAAGATCTATGCCATCTCCAACATGTCCGACCAGTCGAGCCTCGGGCCGGATACGGTCATCACCGGCCCGGTGTGGGACATGTACCCGACGGTCGAGCAGGCGATCAAGCTCGTCAAGGCCGGCGTCTTCACCGCGCAGGACTATGGCGATTTCTCGCGCATGGCCAAGGGCGGCTCCTATCTCGCGCCCTACCACAAATTCGACAAGACGCTGCCGGCGGAGGTCAAGGACCTGGTCGAGAAGAAGAAGGCCGAGATCCTCGAAGGCAATTTCCGCGTCGACGTCGACGAGAACACGCCGGTTTCGGATTGACGCATTGTTAAGGGGTGGCGCGAGGCCCCCCTCTCTGTCCTGCCGGACATCTCCCCCTCAAGGGGGGAGATTGGCAGTTTCATTGACGACGCTCGATCTTTTCACCATTGAAAGTTGGCGAAGGCCGGCGTGACATCTGATCTCCCCCCTTGAGGGGGAGATGGCCGGCAGGCCAGAGAGGGGGGCCTCGCGCTGCCCTTCGCGGTTAGCCGGATCGCAATCCAGGGAGTCCCCTTGTCCGCCCCACTCATCGAAATGCGCGGCATCACCAAGAGCTTCGGCGCCGTCAAGGCGAACGAGGCCGTCGACCTCAGCGTCGCGCCCGGCGAGATCCTCGGCCTCTTGGGCGAGAACGGCGCCGGCAAGACGACGCTGATGAACGTGCTGTTCGGCGCCTATGCGCCGGATGCGGGCGAGATCATGGTCGAAGGCAAGCCTGTCTCCATCCATAATTC
>NZ_RZTO01000185.1:0-8925 GCF_003997225.1 Mesorhizobium sp. M2C.T.Ca.TU.002.02.1.1 | reverse complement strand
ATCATTGTCTCACCATCGCCGCCCATAGCTTTGATCTAGCGCAAAGATCAGGCGCTTTCTGAAGCGTAGCGTGAGTTGGAGTTATCCTCGCTTTCTGTCCCAACAGAGATAATTTTTCGAAACTGCTCAGCAAGAGATGCGATGCCTGTCCTCGGCGCCTTGGGCATCGCGTGGAGGTTGGCCGACAACAACCCCAGCGAGGCACCTAAGACATGACGACACGCATGGAACTTGTCTGTCCGGCAGGGACCCCGCTACGATCCGCCGAGCAAGCCGACACAGTCGCTTGCTTCCTCAGTCTATCGCCGCAAGGACGCGCTCGGGCGAAAGCGGCAGTTGCGTGAGCTCGGCACCCAAAGCGTCGTTCACGGCGTTGACCACCGCCGCCGCCACCGGGATCGTCGCAATCTCCCCAACGGCCTTGGCGCCGAAGGGGCCGGTGGGCTCACCCTCTTCGACGAGCAGCACGCGTATCGGCGGCATCTCGGGCGCATTGGCCAGCGTGTAGCGGCTGAAACTGTCACCGCGCATCCGGCCCGTGGCGCGATCGATTGCTACATCCTCATAGAGCGCATAGCCGATGCCGATCTGGATCCCCCCGTGGATCTGACCCTCCACCAGCATCGGGTTGATCGCCCGGCCGATGTCATGAACGGCGAGATAGTCGGTCACCTTCACGCGACCGGTGAGCCTATCGACCTCGACCTCCGCGAAATGCGCCGCATAGGAGCCTGGATTGGCCTGGGCGCGATAGGTTTCGGTCGCCGCCGGCAGTTCGATCCCGCGGCTGACCAAGCGGGCAGCGAGGTCCTTAAGCGCGATGCCGGCATCATCCCGGCGACGCACAGTGCCGGCTTCCAGATGAAGATCATCGGCCGGCCTGTTCAGCTCCAGACCGCCGGCTGCGCGGATCGACGCTGCAAGGGCAACGCCGGCGCGACGGATGGCTTCCCCGCAAATATAGGTCATGCGGCTGGCTCGCGTGCCGAGATCGTAGGGACAGGTATCGGTATCGGCGGGAACGACGACGATGTCGGATGCCCTTAACCCCAGCGTCTCGGCCGCGATCTGCGCCAGCGTTGTGTCAGCCCCACAGCCAAGATCGTGGAGCGCGCAGACGAGTTCGGCCCGCCCGTCCGGCAACAGCCGTAACGATGCCGTGGTTTCCTCATGGAACCCGGGATAACAGCCATTGATGTGGGTAGCCGAGGCTACTCCTACCCCTCGGCGCCATCGCCCCTGCCCAACACCCTTCTGGCGGCGTCCAACCCAGCCGAAGGCTTCGGCCCCGCGCGCCAGGCACTCGCGACCGCGGGCATTGCCAACATCGAGCCCCTGCCAAGGCTCAATCGCGCCGGGACCGACGAGGTTTCTCTGGCGCAAGGCCACCGGATCCATGCCCATTCGGCGGGCGGCTATATCCAGCGAAATCTCCGCTATGGTGTGAATTTGCGGCGAGCCATAGCCGCGGAATGCGCCTGCCGACACGGTGTTCGTATAGACGGCGCGGCCGCGATAGCGCTCCGCCGGAACGTCATAGAGCCGCACCAGCCGCTGAAGCATCGAACCGGGCAGGTAGTTGCCGCCGGTGCAGTAGGCGCCGATGTCGACGAGCGTCTCGGTCTCGCGTGCGAGGATTCGGCCGTCGGAGCTAAGCCCGATACGCATCCGCCCCGTGACGCTGGAGCGCGTGCGGGTAGCAGTGAATGTCTCACGCCGGTCGTAGCGAATAATGACCGGACGGCCGAGCTTCAGGGCGAAGAAGGCGCACAGAGGGTCGAGGATCGGCTCCGCCTTTCCTCCGAACGAGCCGCCTATAGGGGTTTTTTGCACCCTTATCTTCTCGGGCGGCAGGCCGAGCGCCTGACCGACGACCGCCTGGACGGCAAAGACGCTCTGGCACGGAGACAGGATCAGGATGCGGCCGTCGGGCTCGGGCCTGGCGATACAGGCATGGGTCTCCACGGCACAATGATGGCTGCGCGGGGTGGTGACGCGGGTCTCGACGATCAGATCGGCGGCGGCGAAGCCGGCGTCCGGGTCGCCATGGACGAAGGTCTCGCCGGCAACGGGGTTCAGGAATGTCGGGGTATCGTCTTCCCGCAGCGGCAGCCCCGCATGAGCGAGCGCGACCTCAGGATCGAAGATGGCGGGAAGATCCGAATAGTCGACCTCGATCAGCCCCGCCGCACGGCGTGCGATCTCTTCCGTGTCGGCAACCGCCGCCGCCACTCGATCGCCCACGTGGCGCACGATCTGTGGAAACATCTGCTCGTCCGCCAGCGCCTTCTGCCCTGAAAACCATATCGAGCTGTTGTAGAGGTGGGAGGGCGTATTGCCGTGCCAGAACACGTCGCGCACCCCCTCGACCGCCAACGCGGCCGCCGTATCGACACCGACGACTTGAGCGTGGGGACGGGTGCTCAGCACGAGCGCGCCATGCAGCAGGCCATCGATATGCAGGTCGGCAGTGAAGCGCAAGGCGCCGGTCAGTTTCGCGACGCCGTCGACAAGCGGCACGCGACGGGACAACTGGTTCATCGCGCTGCGTCCTCGAACAGATGCTCGCGCGGGCTCAGCCCAAGCGCTTGCGCAACCAGGTTGAGCCCTAGCCCGGCGATCGCGCGGCGCTTGTAAGCTTGCGAGCCCCGGCCCGGGATCGCCGCATCGACCTCGGCGGTCAGGGCCGAAAGAAAATCGCGCAGCGTGGCGGGAGCCAGTTCCTTGCCCACCAGGGCTGCCTCTGCGAGAGGCAGACGCAACGGACGAGGTCCCAGTGCTCCGGCGGCGATCCGCACATTGCCAAAGTGATCGTCCCGGAACTCGGCCAGCAGCGCGATATTGAGGCGCGAGATGCTCAGGTCCTGCCTTGGCCCGAGCTTGACGAAAGCGCTGCGCGGAAGGAGGCCGCTCCTTGGCAGGATCACTTCCGCGATCAAGTGTCCCCGGTCAGGCGCGTAGCCGCAAATTGCGAGCTCGCACGATGCGCCGTCACGTCCGATGCACTCCAGCCGAGCTCCTGCTGCGACCAGTACGGGCAGAAGGTCGGCGGCCGGGGCTGCATTTGCGATATTGCCGCCGATGGTGGCCCGGTTGCGGATTTGAACGGATCCGCATTGCGCGGCGGCCTCGGCTAGGGCGGGCAGCCGCGCTCGGAGCCCGTGATCGGCAGCTATCGCAGCGACAGTGGTGGCGCCGCCAATGCGGATATCGCCGCTATCGGTGGAGATGAAGGCCATGCCCGCTATGCGAGAGAGATCGATCAGCAATCCACCCGCAGGCGGTGGGCGGCGTGCGATCAGCATGTCCGTCCCGCCGGCGATGAAGGTCATCGGACCCTCCGTCGCGGCGAACAACGCCCGCAGCTGCGACATGTCGGCCGGCGCGGCGACCGAGAGCCCTTCCATCAATAAGTCTCCTGGCGAGCGGCGGCGTGGGCGGCGATGGCCTGGACGATGGTCTCGAAACCTGTGCAGCGGCAGATATTGCCGGCCAACGCGTGGCGGATTTCGGCTTCGACTGGATTGGGACTGGCACGCAAGAGCCCCTCGGCGGCCGCCAGCGTCCCTGGGGTGCAGTAACCGCATTGCACTGCGCCTAGCTGCAAGAAAGCATCTTGCAGACCATTGCCCTCGCCGAGTCCCTCGATGGTGGTAACTTCGCGCTCCGCGGCCTGGAACGTCAGCATCAGGCAAGAGTTGACCGGCTGGCCATCCAGCAACACGGTGCAGGCTCCGCACTCTCCTTCGCAACAGCCTTCCTTGACACCTGTCAGGCCAAGGACTTCGCGAAGAAACCCGCTTAGCCGCGAAACGGCCGAAACCTCTGCCTCGACCGCCTGACCGTTAACCTGCAAAGATATTCTCATAGTCTGGAACGGTTCTGGCATAGATGCGCTGCTACGTTGCTTGTTTACACTTCTCATCTATCGACAACGGCCTTCCAGCCGCCTGAATCACTTTGATTTCTGCCAGTATCGTGCCAGGAGTCTTTCGTTACTGCAACGCGACAATGCGCACAAACTGTTGCGATTGCGCACTTTAAACGTCAAATGTTATACATTGTAAACGGAGTTTGGATATTGTTATCGAGCGCGCTGGGAAGTGCGCGACCTCGGCCAGACCGATGGGAATGCCGTCAAGGATCCGTTTCAGCGCGCCGACCGATGGGTTGGAAGCATTCTAATTCGCAGACTTTGAGTCTTTTACGGACAAAGCGCAGAAGGAAAGCGATTGCATTCGCAGGACGGACTCCGAACCAGCCAGGACTGCTACTCTTGGATAATGTCGCCGGTGTAGGTCACTGCTATTCCGGCAGAAGTTCCTGATAGGCGCGCCGCGCCGCGAGGTAGCGATCAAACGGAAATCGGATCGGAACCCCTTCTAGCGCCGCGGCGAGCATATCGAGATGCGCCTCGAATCCCGCACATGCCTTGGCAATGTCTTCCCCTGCCGACACTTGCACAGTTAGTGTCAGCGCGGTGCCCCTGTCTACGGCATCCAGTTCCCAACGCAACGGCCGACTCGCTCCATCTCCGCTGCTCCATGAATAGGCGAGCAGTCGCGGCGGATTAACGCAAGCACGGTGCTGTCGATCACCACTCCGCTGTCGCCGAAATCGATGTGAACTCGACCGCCTTTACGCAACTCGATTGAACCTGGAGCAAGCCACCGCACGAATTGTGGTGGCTCGGTCAACATACGCCAGACCGTATCCTGTTTGTGTCCCATCCAGCGCTTGAGGCATCCTTCAAAACCTTCCGCGAGACGTCGAATCTGACCTGGCTAAATAGCGTCGTCATTCATCGAACTTCTCCCCATCGGTGTTGCCATTCAGGGGAATCTAACGGCACACCTGTCTGACCGTATGATGCCGTCAGCGAATAAATATCAGCCACTACGGACCTGACGATAAAGATCGAAGACCCGAGCCAACTCGCGTACATGGAAATCCTGCGCCAGGGGACCTTCGGGAGCGCCCGCAAAAAGCCCCAGCGCCTCAGCGGTCATGAAGAAACCGGGTGCGGGCAAGTCGTGGCGCAGGCGGCCAACGCAAAGCGACGCCAAAAGCGGCCGGCCTGCTTCGGCATCTTCCGCCATCAGCTTTTCCAGTAAGCCGGCGACTCTATGGATAGTCTGCGGCGGCACGAGGCCGAGCCGCTCGGCGAGGTCCTTGTAGGTTACAAGGGTCTCGGCTTGCGCCAGTTCGATCAAGATCTGGCGCAACCGATCCTTCAACACGCTGGCATCCTCATCCCCTGACAATTGCGGAAGCCTCATCCTCAGCCCAGACCCTTGGACGCAAGCACCGGATTGCATCAACTCCAGCCCGCTTCCCTCGATCGCCTCATTGCGATCCGGAACCGCCCTCATGAGTTCCGGCGCCTTGGCAAAATATTCAAGCCTCGACAGCATCGTTTCTGTCCCTTCCTGACTGCGGCGGTCGTACCGTAAGGGGCCGCCGGATGGCTGTTCAGGCTGCGGCCTTCCATTCGCAAACTCGGATGAGTGCAGGATCATCTGCGTGCCGGACCAGCATTTGCTCGACACGGGCCTGCCAGAGCGTCGCAAAACGTTCCTGCTCGTCCTCATCGGCCTGTTCTGTCATGACCCGGGGAAGCAATACCTGCATCTCGCGCGCGAACGGGACGACGGTCATATCAAGGTCAAGGATCACACCCTGCCCATTGTCGTTCCGCCGGAGCGCCATGATGCCGTCGAACGTTGCGTCGAAACGCAGGAGATCGCGGCGCGTGAACCGGCGGCGCGTGCCGATGCCATCAAAGCCGGTCTCGGGCGCAGCCCCCGTGAGCAGCGTTGCCACTGCCGCGATCACGCCCGTCGTACCCTCGTCGCGCGGGGCACGCAGGTAGACTTTCACATTGCCTCGCTCGGGCAACTCGCCGCCGTAGAGTTGGCTGAGCCCGCGTCGTACCATCAGATAAGCGCCGGCGACGATGGGACAGGAATGGCCAGCGAGCTTCACGGCATCTGCGTAGGCATAGGACATCACTCCGCTTTTCGAGAGGCCGAGGAATGCAGCCAAAGGATCGCGCAGCGTGATCGTGGGCGCTTCAGAAAAGAAGCCGGGAAACTCCATCGCATCCTCCGACATATGATCGCGCGGCTCCTCCATCGGCGATGGAGGAGCCGTGCCACTGCACAAAACATGCATTCATAATTCATGTTAAATCGGATGACAATCCAGGCACGATGCCGCGCCGATGCGGCAGACGACGAGTAAAGCGCTCGCGATCAAAGATGGCAGCGGCTTCTTTCTGTCCTGCGATGTCGAGCGTGATCCACGACGTGGACCAACCACCCAGCCTGTCACGGCAAATCATGTCGAAAGCCTAACCGGAATTCCGGTTATTTCCGCTACGAGCCCCAGATGTGAACGGCACAACGAGATAGCTCGCGACATGACCCTACGCCTCGTCTTCCTCGGGCTGGCGGAAGAGCGATCGAGGGGAACCGACATAAACAGGACTGGAAGGGAAATGGTGATAAGCGTGTTGCACGGCGTTCGCTCGGAATAGCTCAAGGCTGTCACGGCTGAACAGCTTACCTTGACTTCCGCAATTGTCTCCCCAACTATAGCCTTATGAATGCCACCGAAATTCTTTGCGATTTTCTTTTCCGGGCCTGCCCCATCGCGGGATATTAACCCCCGGCTCACCGGCCATGTGCCCCGAGCCGAGGGGCATAACTTCCATCGACATGGGATGATCCGCAGGGCTGCACCTGCCCGGGCATCGTCGCTTCGAGCAAAAAACTCTCCGAATTGGCCCGTTGCCGCCATCTTGAGGTGGCTGGCTCATCAAAAATTATGAGAATTCAAATGCTGAACAACACAAAGATCCGGCGTAAGCCGAATATCCGCATCTCGCAGGCGGATCATGAGCGCTTATCGGCGCTCGCGAGCACCGTTGCCGCAAGAAATCCTGAAGCTTCCGATGAACTGCTTGCCGAACTCGAGCGCGCGCGTGTCGTTGCCGACGGCTGGGTTTCCGCCGGCACTGTCCGGATGGGCTCGGCTGTGACGTTCAAGCCCGACACCGGCGATCGGAAAACGGTGACGCTGGTTTATCCGGGCGACGCGGACATCTCTGAAGGCAAGGTTTCAGTCCTGACGCCGATCGGCACGGCCTTGATCGGTCTCTCTGCTGGACAGTCGATCATGTGGACGGCCCGAGACGGGCGCCGGCACGAACTGCTGGTGCTTGGTGTCAGTCACCCCGCCTCCGAAGGCGATGGTGCCGAGCGTCTCGCACTAGCGTCTCCGGCGATCGCGGCGGGCCCCTAGACATGGGTGTCTCCGTCCGTCTCCTCAATCATGCAGGCAGTCTGATCGCGGGAGTCTGACCCCTGGGCCGGCCTATCTTGGTCAGGCGCAGGGGTAGCTTCCACCACCCGATCAATTGCTTGTTGCCGGATCCCCTTTCACAGGCCCGGCTGGAGACGTGTCATGCCTAGTACCGATAGTTGCCTACTGACCACCAAGGACTACACGATCCTTGAGGTCATACGGGAGCGCCATCCGATGCGCGACGAGCCCTTCTCGGCTATTCTTCAACGGAAGATTTCGAGCGCAGTTGTAATGTTTCGGGAAGACATCCCGGCAAACGTCGTGACGCTCAGCAGCCGCGTGGCTTATCGGTTGAACGACGGTCCTGCCGAAACCCGCATCGTCGCACACGACCACATGCGCGGTCTGGTTGGCATGCTTTTGCCTATTACCAATGCGCGCGGCCTGGCGCTGCTCGGCCTGGCCGAGGGTCAGTCCATGTCCATCCCGACAGCGGACGGCAGCCTTGAAACGCTGACCGTGCATGAAGTGGTTTATCAACCAGAAGCCGCAAGGCGCGAGAGGCTGAAACTGGCCGGAGTAGCCGCGCCTGACCCGTATCGCCCGAGCGGACCGGGCCTGCGTGTCGTCCATCGTTCCGATGAACCGCGCGATGAAGCCCCGAACACGGTTGGGGCGGCATTGGACACCGGGTTCGACGACCCGGGTCCGTCGGCCGCTTGAGAATTCGGCTATCCCGGTGGCGGTGAAGGCGGGTAGACAAGCGTTCCGTCGGCCCTCGCCCGCACGCCGTCGGTGAGTTTCGCCGTCTCGACCTTGTCATGGCCCATCAGGTGGAAAACGGTTTCGCCGTGGCTGATCAGATAGTCAGCCACGATTCTCCTGTGGCAGCGCCACCACAGCGTTTCCGAGCACATGATGGCACACCGCCGCTGCCTGCCGAGGGACATAAGCCGCCTCACGCCCTCATGGAACTCCGTCGACAGCGCGTAGTCGGCGTAGTTGTGAAAACTCTGGTTGATCCAGAATGCGTTGAGCGTCGGTGGAACGTCGTGTGCCTTGCCGCGCAGGCCGCCGAGCTCGGCAATGTACTCATAGCCGATGCCAAACGCCGCCAGGCTTTCGGGAAGCACCTCGCTGTTGAATTGCGGGTTCGCCCGCGACCGTCTGACGGTCCTTATGTCGACCACCAGGGCGACTTCTCCAACTCGCAGCAGGGCGACGAACTCGGCGATCGATCTGTTCGAGTGACCGATGGTGTAAAATGGATAAGGCATGTTCAGTCATTCCGTGGCGATCCATCCTTCCGGTCAGGTATTTTCACGGCTGGCGGGAACGATCATTTCACAACCTCCTTCAGGCCGCGAAGCGCCTCCTGGATATCGGCCCTCGCCTCGCCCGCCTCGGGGTAGACCGCATAAGCCGGATAGGTGAATTCCGGCGCGCCCTCCACGACCTCCAGTTCTCCCGCCTCGATATGGGGAGCGGCTGCGCCCCTGCGGAAATAGCCTCTCCCGCCGGCGCGCAGGATATAGCTCAAGCCCAGTGGGCCGAGTCCGACCAGCACTCCCGGCTCGCCAAATGTCGTGGAGCTGGCGCCATGCAACGCCGCGAACA
>NZ_RZTO01000184.1:0-8930 GCF_003997225.1 Mesorhizobium sp. M2C.T.Ca.TU.002.02.1.1 | reverse complement strand
CAATGCGCTCGGCCTATGCGCATGCCATCGAGAACCGCTACAGGTTCTATTCCTATGGCGACGCCAGCCTGCTTTACCGGGCGGAGACGAGCGATGGACGATGACCTCGAGAAAATGGACCGCGATGGGCTGATCGCGGAAGTGAAGAAGCTGCGCGCCGGCATCCGCGCGCATCGCGATACGAGCGGGCACGATCTGTGCTGGCATCATCCCGAGCTCTGGGACCTTTTGCCGGAAAAGACCGAGCCGTCGATCGCCGTGCCGCCCTGGCCGAAATTCATGCGCGGCTGCATTCGCTACCGGCAATCGCTCGACGAGCAAGCGCCCGAGGCGCCGGTGCACGACAAGGAATTCAATGGCTGAGACTTTTTCCTTCAAGGTGCTTGCTACCGACGGCAAGGCACGGCGCGGTCTCGTCTCGATGCCGCGCGGCGAGATCCGCACACCGGCCTTCATGCCGGTCGGCACCGGCGGCACCGTTAAGGCCATGTATATGGACCAGGTGCGCGGCGTCGGCGCCGACATCATCCTCGGCAACACCTACCATCTGATGCTGCGGCCCGGCGCCGAGCGCGTGGCCAGGCTCGGCGGCCTGCACGAGTTCGCCCGCTGGCCATATCCGATCCTGACCGACAGCGGCGGCTTCCAGGTCATGTCGCTGTCGAAGCTCAGGAAACTGACCGAACAGGGCGTCACCTTCCGCTCGCATATCGACGGCGCGCCTTACGAGATGTCGCCCGAGCGGTCGATCGAGATCCAGGGACTGCTCGATTCCGACATCCAGATGCAGCTCGACGAATGCACCGCGCTTCCGGCCAAGCCCAAGGAGATCGAGCGCGCCATGGAATTGTCGCTGCGTTGGGCCGAGCGCTGCAAGGCGGCGTTCGGCGACCAGCCTGGCAAGGCGATGTTCGGCATCGTCCAGGGCGGCGACAGCGCGCCGATGCGCGTGCTTTCGGCGCAGGCGCTGAAGGCGATGGACCTGAAAGGCTATGCTGTCGGCGGGCTGGCGGTCGGCGAGCCGCAGTCGGTGATGCTGGAAATGCTCGACATCACCTGCCCGGAGCTGCCGGCCGACAGGCCGCGCTACCTGATGGGCGTCGGCACACCGGACGATATATTGAAATCGGTGGCGCGCGGCATCGACATGTTCGACTGCGTGATGCCGACGCGCGCCGGCCGCCATGGCCTCGCCTATACGCGCCGCGGCAAGGTCAATCTCAGAAACGCCCGCCATGCCGACGATCCGCGACCGCTGGACGAAGAAAGCGACTGCCCGGCGGCGCGTGATTACTCGCGCGCCTATCTGCATCACCTGGTGCGTTCGCAGGAAGCGCTCGGCGCCATGCTGCTGACCTGGAACAATCTGTCCTATTATCAGAAGCTGATGCAGGACATCCGCGCGGCTATAGAGGCGGGGGCCTTCGAAGAGCGCGCCGCGGGGATCACCGAAGGCTGGGCGAGGGGCGATATTCCGGCCCGCTGAGCGGCTGCAGGCCTCCGCTGAGCATGTGCGAACTATTTTGAAACGACTGCGACTATACAGATTGCCAGGATGATATCAGGCAAAGGCGGGGACCTTGCTCATCTCGGGACAAGCCGCAGCGTCAGGCGGGGCACAAACCAACCGCAAGAGCGGCGCTTCTGAGCCCGTTGCTGCCGTCCAACAGTGGACGGGAGCGGTATTGCTGGCTGTCGCCGCCATCGGGATGGCCGGCCTCGTCCTGCGGCTGCTCGGCGCGCGTGGCGATCTCTGGATGGACGAAATCTGGAGCTTGGTGCTGCTTGAACCGCTCACGTCGATCGAGCAGATATTCTGGCGCATAAATCACGACAACAATCATTTCCTCAATTCGATCTACCTCTATCTGATCGGCCCGGATGCTTCACCATTGCTTCAGCGCGGGCTGTCGATAGCGCTTGGTGTCGGCGCTGTCGTTGCTGCAGGGGCTGCTGCTCGCGGCCGGTGGGCCGCTGTCGCCACAAGCCTGCTGTTCGCCGTCAGCTATCCGATGGTTCACTACGGCTCGGAAGCGAGAGGCTATGCCGGCCTGGTGTTGTTCACGCTTCTTGCCGTCGTGCTCCTGGAACGCAGGCTCGACAAACGGGGTTCGGGCATCGCATTCGGGGTGATCGTCCTCCTCGGCTTTCTGTCTCACCTCATCATGGTGGAAACCGTGGCTGTCCTGGTAGCCTGGACCGCCTGGCTCATCTGGCGACGCACCGGCAGCTTCGATCGGGTCAATGTCGAGCTCGGCCAGATTTTCGCGCCCGCCTTCCTGGCCGTCCTGCCGCTCGCCGCCTGCATGCTCATTGGCAGACTGCTGTTTGGCTTCAGGATCGGCGGCGCCCTGCCTTTCTCGCTTCAGGCCTTCGCGCAGGGCTATGGCGGAATGATCCGCTATCTGTTCGGCGTGCCGGATTGGATCGGGGACTGGGTCTGCATTGCCGCCGCATGCGGCCTCGTTTGCGTCTGCGCCGCCATATGGCGCGACCGGCGGGCCAGCCTCTATCTGATCGGGATCGTGGGGCTGCCCATCGTCATGGCAATGGCACGGCTGCCCAATGCCGAATTTCAGCGTTATTTCCTCGTTCCGGCAACATTGATGCTGCTGTGGGCGGGCGAATTGCTTGGGCGTGGTTTCGCGGCTGGGGGCAAGTATCGAGTGTTGGCCGCGGCCGCAGTGGTGGCAATCCTTGCCGGCACGACGACGCTTCTGCTGCCATTCTACGAATATGGACGGGGATCGTACGCCACGATGGTCGACAAAATGACGCGTGAAGGCACGGCTGACTACGCCACCAACCAGGAGTTCCGGACCGTCATGATCGTCGACTATTTTGCCAAACGCCTGGGGCGCCAGGCATCGTTTGTCGCGAAGGACAAAATATGTGACGAACGTCCGTCCTGGCTGATCCTCGAAGGCGCCATCGACCGGCAACCGCAACATGTCGACGCCGTGCCGGATTGCATGTCGGCCTATGAGCGTGTCGATGCCTCGACGAGTTGGGGTCTTTCAGGCCTGGGCTGGACCCTGTATCAGCGCCGGGATTGAGTGCGGGCCCAGTCAAATTCCAGACATCGCGCGCTTTTCCTCGATTGCTCAGGTACTGACCGAAGTCGAGGCGCGCAGGCTGCAGCCGGTGATCTTGAAACTGCCGTCGGGCTGCTGCTGCAACGTATAGACGGCTTCATAGTCCTTTCCGTCGGGTCCGACGATCAGCACCTGCTGGACGATTGAACCGGGGGCGGTCTGCTCGACCCTGCCGAAGGAATAGGACTGGGGTTTGCGCACCGGCGCGTAGCCGTTCGTCACCATGTTCATGAAGGTGTCGACCGTCGGGAAGATCTGCTTCACGTTCGGCGCGGCGAAACTGTAGGCGGTGGCGCCGTCATCGGCGATGAAGGCCTTCAGCTGGCTGTCGATGACCGTCTGCGCGGCCTTGATCTCGGCGTCGCCGGCGAAGGCCATGGACGCAAGAAATATCGGAACGAGGGTGAGTGCGAACAAAGCGCGGCGCATGGCGTGCCTCCGGGAATTCGCGTTGCGAGGAACATCCTAACATACGCTGCGCGGGGTGCCGCGGTTTCACGATATTCGGAAGATTTCTTGCCGGCGCCGATGTCTACGATTGCGCAATTGCGGCAAGCGGTCGCCAGGGCGCAGGCCGCCTGATGCTTGAAAGCCGGGCGGCAGTCTGCCACAAGGGCCGCTTATTCGTTGGAACGGATCCGCTCCTGGGAATCGCCGACCCGTTCCAACCGTTTGTTTTGACGCAATTCCGGACGGAAAACCGCCAGGCACTTTTCCTGGAATTGCTCCGAGGTTGGCAGGACCGGGCAATGAAGGCATTTTTCGTGCAGATTAAATGCGATCTGGGCAAGGCCTATGAGGTCGCCAGCGCGCTCGCCGACGCCGAGACCGCCTCCGAGATCTACTCGACCGCCGGCAATTACGACCTGCTCGCCAAATTCTATGTCGACGACGAGGAAGACGTCGGCCATTTCGTCAACGAGCGGGTGCAGATTCTCCCCGGTATCAAGGACACCTTCACCATCGTGACCTTCCGGGCGTTCTGACGGGCCTTGACGATGCCCTGTCGGAAAGCAGGAGCTGACCAGGCCTTGCGGTCCGTGCCTTGATTTTAGGCAATTTGCATAGAGTGGCCGTCACGGCTTCCTAAATCACCGATTGCGCTTGATTTTCTCCGGCGGGGCCAGTGAAATGGCCTTCAGAGGGGAGTACGCGATTGGCAGCGTTCGACGAAATGCTTCCGGAAGTCTCCGGATTGAGAAGACCTTACGAGGCTTACGATCGCTGGCTGAAGGAGCAGGACCCGGCCAGGCTCACCCAGAAAATGCAGGACGCCGAGCGCGTCTTCCGCAAGACCGGCATCACCTTTGCCGTCTATGGCGAGCAGGAAGCTTCCGAACGGCTGATCCCTTTCGACATCGTCCCGCGCATCCTCTCCGGCCAGGAATGGCGGCGGCTGACGCAAGGCATCGAACAGCGCGTTCAGGCGCTGAACGCCTTCCTCGACGACATCTACCACCGCCAGGAGATCCTGCGCGCCGGGCGGGTGCCAAAGGATCTGATCGCCCGGAACGAGGCCTTCCTGCCCGAGATGATCGGCGTCAGGCCGCCGGCCGGCGTCTATACGCACATCATCGGCGTCGATATCGTGCGCATTTCGGAGAACGAGTTCTATGTGCTGGAGGACAATGCCCGCACGCCGTCCGGCGTCTCCTATATGCTGGAGAACCGCGAAACGATGATGCAGCTCTTTCCGGAGCTGTTCCAGAAGATCAAGGTGCGGCCGGTCGAGAACTACCCGCAGCTGCTGCGCCAGTCGCTCGCCGCCGTGCGGCCGCAAAGCGCTAAAGGCACGCCGACCATCGCGGTGCTGACGCCGGGTTCCTACAACTCAGCCTATTTCGAGCATGCCTTCCTCGCCGACCAGATGGGCGTGCAACTCGTCGAAGGGCAGGATCTGCGCGTCGTCGACGGCCATGTCGCGATGCGCACGACCGAAGGCTACAAGCAGATCGACGTGCTCTACCGGCGCGTCGATGACGCCTTCCTCGATCCGCTGACGTTCCGGCCGGACTCCGCGCTCGGCGTGCCGGGCATCATGGATGTCTATCGCGCCGGCAACATCACCATCGCCAATGCGCCCGGCACCGGCATCGCCGACGACAAGGCGATCTATTCCTATATGCCCGAGATCGTCGAGTTCTACACCGGCCGCAAGGCGATCCTCGGCAACATCCCGACCTGGCGCTGCTCGGAGCCGGACAGCCTCAAATATGTGCTGGAGCACATAAGCGAGCTGGTGATCAAGGAAGTGCACGGCTCCGGCGGCTATGGCATGCTGGTCGGCCCGGCGGCGACCAAGAAGGAATGCGAGGCGTTCGCCAAGAAGCTGCAGGCGAAGCCGTCGAACTACATCGCCCAGCCGACGCTGGCGCTGTCGACCTGCCCGATCCTGACCGAAAAGGGCCTGTCGCCCCGCCATGTCGACCTTCGGCCTTATGTGCTGGTCTCCGACCGTATCCGGATCGTGCCGGGCGGCCTGACGCGTGTCGCGCTTAAGGAAGGCTCGCTCGTGGTCAACTCTTCGCAAGGCGGTGGGACGAAGGATACGTGGGTACTCGATGATTAAAGAGCGAATAGAGAGTAGCGAATAGCGAGTAGGGAAAGAGGGGGATACGACGGCAATTAATTCCTACAGGGATCTCATCGTTTGGAAGGCGGCCTTGAAGTTGGCAGTGAATTGCTACTCGGCCACGAGGGGTTTTCCGAACAGTGAAGTATACGGGATGACCTCTCAGATACGACGCTCTGCGGCTTCCATCGCAGCGAATGTTGCAGAGGGTCATGGAAGAGAAAGTACAGGAGCCTTCATTCAATTTCTTCGCACGGCGCAGGGCTCTCTAAAAGAGTTGGAGACACATCTCATCCTGTGTGGAGAGGTAGGATTGATGGTCGAAGCGGAGGTCGCCAACCTGCTTGGTCAAACTGATGAGATCGGGAAAATGCTGCGTTCAATGATCCGGAGCCTGCAACAGAAGTCATGAAGTCCTTTTTCCCCTATTCGCTACTCGCTATTCGCTACTCGCTCGAGACGGGAGCAAGCTGAGATGCTTTTGGGCCGCACCGCCAACGGTCTCTACTGGATGAACCGCTATATCGAGCGGGCAGAAAACATGGCGCGCCTCGTCGATGCCGGCCTGCGCATGGCGCTGACGCGCACCCAGGATGCATCCGAAGAGTGGAATTCGGTGCTGCTCAGCGCGGGCTCGGATGTCGCCTTCAGCCAGAAATACCAGGACTATACCGCCGCAAACGTCTCAGACTTCCTGCTGCGCGATACCTCGAACCCGTCGAGCACCATGTCGTCGATCGAGACGGCGCGCAACAATGCCCGCATGGTGCGCACGGCGCTGACGCGCGAGACCTGGGAAAGCATCAACGAAGCCTGGATGTCGCTGAAGCGCATGCTGGCGAGGCCGATCGACGAACGCGACCTGCCGACGGTGCTCGACGCCATCAAGCGAGAGACGGCGCTGATCCGCGGTTCGTTCTACGGCACGATGCTGCGCAACGAGATCTTCGATTTCTCGCAGCTCGGCACCTATGTCGAGCGCGCCGACAACACGGCGCGCATCCTCGACGTGAAATATTATGTGCTCCTACCTTCGCTGTCCTGGGTCGGCTCGACGCTGGACAACTATCAGTGGGAATCCATTCTGCGCTCGGTGTCGGCGCACCGCTCCTATCGCTGGGTTTATGAAGCCGACTATAAGCCGACCAATATCGCCGACTATCTGATCCTCAATGTGCGCATGCCGCGCTCGCTGACCTTCTGCTACCGCTTCCTCGGCGAGCATTTGAAATTCCTTGCCGACGATTACGGCGAGCGCCATGCCTGCCATGCCACGGCCGAGAAGATCCAGGCGCTGCTCAAGAGAGGGTCGATCAAGGACATATTCGATCACGGCCTGCACGAGTTCCTGGCCGAGTTCATTCGCGACAACACCAGGCTGGGCGACGAGATCGCCCAGGACTACCGGTTCTATTGAGCACAGCCGAGGGCGAGCGCTATGCGGCTCAAGATCACCCACCGCACCGAGTACCGTTACGATCAGCCGGTGCAGTATCTGCTGCAGCGGCTGCGCCTGCTGCCTTCCAGCGGGCGCACGCAAACCGTCGGCTCCTGGGCGATCAAGGTGGAAGGCGCGCGCGAGGAGGTGCGCTTCACCGACCATTTCGGCAACGACACCCGGCTGGTGAGCGCCGAGAGCGGCCAAAACTCGATCACCGTCGAGGCCACGGGCGACGTGACCACACATGACACGGCGGGCGTGACGGGCCCGCATCAAGGCTTTGCGCCGCTCTGGCTGTTCGCACAACAGACGCCGCTCACCACTGCCGGCGACGGCATACGCGAATTGGCCGGCGCGGTCGGGCAGGGGACGGAGATCGAACGGCTGCACACGCTGATGGGCGCGATCCGCGAACGCGTCGCCTACAGACCGGGCACGACCAGCGTCGTGACACCGGCCGAAGAGGCGCTGGCGCTGAAATCCGGCGTCTGCCAGGACCACAGCCATATCTTCATCGCCGCGGCCGGCACGCTTGGTTTTCCCGCCCGCTATGTCAGTGGCTACCTGATGATGGACGCGGACGTGGAGCAGGCGGCCAGCCATGCCTGGGCCGAGGCGTATGTCGTTGGGCTCGGATGGGTTGCCTTCGACCCGGCGAACGGTATCTCTCCCGACGAACGCTATGTGCGGGTGGCGACGGGGCGCGACTATCGCGACGCCTCGCCGGTGTCGGGGATACTCTTGGGGCAGGCGCAAGAGAAGCTTGCCGTCACCGTCACGGTAGAGCAGTAATCTGCGCTGGAATCGCTGGAGCGGTTCAGCGTTTGATAGAATCGCCGAACCGCTCTATCTCTTTGTTTTCACGCAATTCCAGGCGGAAAACCGCTACACGCTTTTCGTGGAATTGCTTTGGCAGAAGAGTGACCATGACCTATTGCGTCGGCCTCAAGATCGATCGCGGGCTCGTGTTCATGTCGGACACGCGCACCAATGCCGGCATGGATTCGATCTCGACCTTCAAGAAGATGCATGTTTGGGAAGAGCCCGGCGAGCGCGTCATCGTGCTGATGTCGGCAGGCAACCTTGCCACGACGCAGGCGGTGGTCAGCCTGCTCGACGAACGCAACAAGGCCGTTGGCGATCGTCATCCGAAGCTGCTCGAAACCTCGTCCATGTACCAGACCGTGCGGCTGGTTGGCGACACGGTCAAGGAAGTCATCGAACATGCCTCGCCGAACGGCGACAAGGCGGATTCCTACTTCAATGCCTCCTTCATCCTCGGCGGCCAGATCAAGGGCAGCCCACCGCGGCTGTTCATGATCTACCCGGAAGGCAATTTCATCGAGTCGACCGATGACACGCCTTTCTTCCAGATCGGCGAGACGAAATACGGCAAGCCGATCATCATCCGGGCCTATGACCGGACAATGAGCCTGGCCGAAACGGTGAAGCTGCTTCTGGTGTCGTTCGACTCGACGCTGAAATCCAACCTTTCGGTCGGGCTGCCTCTCGATCTGCTGTTCCTGGAGCAGGATGCGCTCAGAGTGGGCCTGAACCGGCGGATCGGCCAGGATGATCCTTACTACCGCACCATTTCGGACGGCTGGTCCAACGCGCTGAAAATCGCTTTTTCAAATCTGCCGGATTTTCCGGGGTAGGGTTTTCCAGTCCCATCGTTGCTTCATCATATTTAACCTGTTAATCAAATCCGGCTCGATCGGCCGTGCCTTCGACGGCTGCTGGGAGGAAAATATGGACAACGAGGAATTCCGCGACTGGTCGAGGCGGGCGGCCGATTGGGGCGTCGATTACCGCGCCGGGC
>NZ_RZTO01000183.1:0-8968 GCF_003997225.1 Mesorhizobium sp. M2C.T.Ca.TU.002.02.1.1 | reverse complement strand
AGGTAGGGCGCGCCCGATATCACGGCGGCGGGGATGATGAGATCCGGAGCCCGAACAGCCTCGATGAATACTTCATGACCTTCGGGCGATCGCCCGAACAAATGCGCAGATCCCGCCAGGATGATCAACTGGAAGTTCGGCATGTCGCCTTGTTCGAACAGAACGGTGCCGGAGGCTACGTTGAGGGCCAGCGCGTTTCGCAGCAGGTCGGTCCGCTTGGAGACGGACAGGACCCCCAACAGCGGCAAGGCTTCCGGTGCAACCTCCTTATCAGTCATTCTGCGGGTCCTGCTCTTGCTGACTGAATGCGGACCGAACCGCGGCCAATACAGCCTCGTCGTCGAAGGGCTTTTCCAGAAAATCGACCGCACCTGCTTCCAACGCTTTCCCTGCGAGCGCGATGTCGCCATGGCCCGTGATGATGATGACCGGCAAGTCTACGCCGAGGCTTTTTAGCCGCCGGATCAGCTCAAGCCCATCGATTCCCGGCATCCGCAGGTCTGTGACAATGCATCCACGTTCGACGATGTCGATGTCCGCCAAAAAGGTGACCGCCGTTTCGTAGCTGCGCACCGAGACTTGCGCAGTGCCAAGCAGAAAGGCGAGCGACTTCCGCACCGCTTCGTCGTCGTCGACGATATGGACGACATTATCGCCGGACATCGGCGAAATCCTCCTTGGCTACTGCCGGCAATGTAAAGCGGAACGTCGTTCCGCCGCCTGGACGCGGCTCGGCTTCGATCTGCCCGCCATGCGCCTCGACAATCGTCCGGGAGATCGAAAGGCCTACGCCCATCCCGTGCAGCTTGGTGGTAGCGAACGGTTGAAAGAGTTTCGCCGCCATTTCCTCGGAGATGCCGGAACCGGTATCATCGACCCGCACGACAATCATCATGTCGTCTGCAGGCATCGTGCGAACGGTCAGATTCCGCTCGCTCGATTCTTCCATGGCCTCGATGGCGTTTCGGATCAGGTTGACCAAAACCTGTTGAACTTGAACCTTGTCGGCCAGGATAAGATCGACACGCGGGTCAAAGTCGAACGCCACGTGAACGCCTCTGTCCTTGGCTCCGACAAGCGCGAGGGCGGATGCTTCCTCGACAAGCTTCGCAATGCTTTGGATTTGTCTTTCGCTCCCCCCTCGACCAACGAAATCGCGCATGCGCCGAATGATCTGGCCGGCTCGCAATGCTTGGTCGGCCGCGCTGTCCATCGCGTCTCGAAGAATCGCCAGCCGCTCGTCGGTGCTTCCGTCGAGCAGGCGCCTTGAACCTTTCAGATAGTTGGCTATGGCCGCCAACGGCTGGTTGAGTTCATGAGCGATCGCCGATGCCATCCCGCCCATCTCAGTTAGGCGCGACACGTGGGCGAGTTCAGACCGCAGCTCCTGAAGTCGCGCCTCGGTTTTCTGCCGCTCCGTCAGGTCACGGATGAACCCCGTGAAGAACCGCTGGCCCGCTGGCCATATCTCTCCGACAGCCAGTTCGATTGGAAACGTCGAACCGTCTTTGCGTTGCGCTGCAACCACACGGCCAGTTCCAATAACGCGCGCCTCCCCGGTGTCGCGGTAGCGCTCGATGTAGCCGTCATGTTCCTCGCGATAAGGTGAGGGCATCAGCAGCGTCACATTGTTTCCGATCGCCTCAGCCGCGGCGTAGCCGAACATTCGCTCGGCGGTCGCGCTAAATGACTGGATGATGCCGCGCCCGTCGATCACGATCGTGGCTTCGGGAACTATGTCTATGATCGATTGGAGATGAGCCTCGCGCGTCAAGGCCAGAATGCGCGCTCGTCGCAGCCGTTCACCGATCCAGGCCGTCCCTACCCCGATCAGTACGAAAACAGCTCCATTGGCGACCTCCGTCCAGCCAACCGTCCCGTAGTTGGCAATGAAAAAGAAGACGAGAGGGATGCTTAAGCCGGTGGCCAGAATGCCCGGACCGAAGCCGCCGACACCCGCCGCGAGCAGCACGGGAGGCAGGAAGAAGAGGTAAGGAGCTTGATCTTTGAGAATCGATGCCAGGACGAACCTTGCGGTGAAGGCAAGCGCGACGGCCGCTACCGCGATGGCGTAGCGCAAAACTGTTTCCCGCCGTGAAGCCACCTCTGACCGATTCCGAACCGGCACGTCATTCGACCCTACGAATGAGTTGACCAGATAGCCTTCCTACCGCAAGCATTCGCGACTGAAATTGCTCTGAAGCAAACTTCTCATGCAAGTCGACTGGTGCGGGTACTATTTTGTGGCGGAGAGAAGGGGTTGCCGAGATGCCCCAAGGGATCGCCCCTGCTCCTTTAGGCAGTCATCTTCATCTTCGCCAAGGTCGCAAAGAAGCCGGCGCCGCGGCCTCGAGCGGAGTGTCTTGTTTATGAACGGAATTCTTCTCGCGGCAGGTGCCTTGGCGCTAGAGAGTTCTCTCGCTACCTCGGCATCGGCCCAAGACACTATCCTATGGCTACGAGCGCACGGATAACTGCTCCAGACACGAGGTCGACTACAACTGCGCGGCAAGGAACGAAATCAGCCGATCCTTTGTCGAAGGCTGCCAAGCATACGTCGATGAGCAAGCGAATGGCGCTGCTCGGAATCGCCCGGCATCGAAAACGAGGACGATCGGGGGGGACGAATAGAACCGAAGCCGGGGCTAGTGAGGCTTCCTCTGGCGATCCACGTCATTGAGAAACCCCACGAGGTCGAGAGCCAGCCAGAATGGAATGCTTTCGAGCAGAAGACCGACGACCTCATAGGGAAGCCCTGTCTTGTTGTCGATCACCGACCAGGTGCCGTCGGATTCGCTTTCGATATCGAAACGCTCTGCCATTAATTTTGCTAACATATATGGCGAACGAGTTCCGCCAACCTTTCACTGGCCCTGCAAAACTAAAGGGGGCTCTCAATCGCATCGTCGGCATCGGCCATAACCGACTTTCCGGCTACGGCTCGGGGCGACCAGCTTCGCATGGAAACTCTGAGTTCAAGCGCCGCAGCAGCGCTTGTATTTCTGGCCGCTTCCGCATGGGCACCGGGCATTACGCCCGGAAGGGGAGTCTGCAGCCCGTTTCGCCAGCATATCCATGATCCTGGCTGGAGGCAGCCCTTGACGCAGCAGGCGCACCATCGCCTCCAAAAAGGGTGCCGCGTGGGCAAAGAACATGCGATTGGATTCGCAAAAATAGTTCAGCCGCTCCGGATCGTCCGACGGCGTCGGCAGGAAACGGTGCTTGGGACAGCCGCCATGACAGGCAAAGCGCCATTGGCACCTTTTGCAAGCGGCAGGAAGGCGGGCTTTCTTATCTAGGCCGAACTGTCGCTGCTGCGGCAGTGACGCCAGAGCCCCGATCGGGGTCTGCGTGATGTTGCCAAGTCGATATTCCGGGTAGACGTAATGGTCGCAGGCATAGAGGTCGCCATTGTGCTCCAGAGCCGGTCCAGAGCCGCATGTTTCCGCAAAAACGCATAAAGAGGCTGGCTGCCCGGCCCAGATTCCGAGTTGAAGGTCGAAGAACTGGACGAAGACCTGGCCTACGTCGTGCCGGACCCATTCGTCGAAAATCCTGCACAGGAACCGGCCATATTTCTTGGGGGTCACGCTCCAAGGCGCGACGACGAGATCGTCGTCGCTGGGCATGGGCGGCGGGGCGAGCTCCCCTTCCCGACCTACCCGCTCGATCACCGGGATGAACTGCATGTACTGCACGCCCATGTCCCGGAGGTAACGGTATACTTCCAGGGGGAAGCCGACATTGCGGGCGTTGACCACGCACAGGACGTTCGTGTCCACCCGATGCCGGGCCAGCAGGTCCCAAGCAGACAGCACGCGGGACGAGCTGGGCTGGTCACGCCTGTCGCGTCGGTAATGATCGTGCAGGTGAGGCGGTCCATCCAGGCTCAAGCCGACCAGAAACTGTTCCTCGTGGAGGAACCGTGCCCATTCCTCATCGAGAAGGGTGCCGTTCGTCTGCAGCGCGTTGCGGATGGCGCGGCCTGGCGGACAATGCCTGCGCTGCAATGCGGTTATGCTCCGGAAATAGTCCACCCCCAGCATGGTAGGCTCGCCACCCTGCCAGACGAACTGGATTTCCCGCAGCCCGGCGCGCGACTGACTGGCGATATAGTCGCGAATGAAGGTTTCGAGCACGTCGGGCGGCATCCGGAACTTGTTTTCCTCCGGATAGAGCTCTGCCTTTTTCAGATAGTAGCAATAGGTGCAGTCGAGGTTGCATCTGGGACCTATGGGTTTGGCCATGACCCAGAACGGCAAGGCCGCAAGTCTGTCGCCGGCATCATCCCGCAAGTCGGTCATCTCACTTTCCCAAGCCTTCTGCGTTCGAGCGCAGGCCGATGCCTTGCTCCCCCAAAAGCGACCAAGCGGGGGAGCGACCGACATCCGCGATGCTCTTGCGAACCGCTGCTGCTGAAGGGGATCGTGCCACTGCAATAGCGCGACTGGGCATTCACTTGATGGCACATCGCAGCCGCGCGGCTCCAATCCTAGCCTAGCTTGAATCGTCGAACGTTGCGTCGGCGCAAAGATCACGCGATGAATGGGAACTCGCCGATCTTTCTAGTCCCGTTCGAGCCAGTCGTCGCGGAGGAGATGGGCGACGCTGCGGGTCGCTGTTTGCCAACGGCCAAGACGTGGGTGACGTGCTGATTTCGGAGGGACTGGCTGTCCCATTTCTAAGCTATTGTCCCACTCGTGGGTTGACGCTCAAGCCCATGCCCGGGAGCGTAACTATCGTTTCTCGTCGTGCAGCCCCTAGTCGCAGTTTGGACGGGGACCTTGGCCTCCGCCGTCAGGTTTCGACCTCGCTGTGGAATGCCCAGTCAGTCCTGCGGAGGAGCGGGAGGACGATTAGCGTTCAAGCAATCGTGTGAAGCGGTCTGCTCGTTGGCGGCTATTGTGACTCCTTTCGGCAGTGGGGTCGCAACATGCTCATCACAATCTTGGCCGTCATCGGCGGGCTTTTCGTCGCGTGGTGGATCCTGGCTTTCATAATCGGGAATCTCGCAAACAAGACGTCGATCGGAATCAAGAACGTCCGTTATCTCTTGAAGAAGAACGGGATTGACCCGGACTCCCTGACACCGCGGCAAGTCGAGTCGATAGCCAACAATGCAATCCTCGGCGCTCAGATTGCGAAGAGCGGCCGATTCAAGTTTGACAGCAATGAGTTCCAGCGACAGCTGGCTTTCCTGACGCTGTTGGTGAGCCGTCGTCTCAAGGGACAGCCTCAGGACCCCAATGCCACCGACCTGGCGAAGATGCTGCTCGGCGAAAAGACGGACCTTTGAGGTACTGGTCCGACGAAGTGGGCGGACATCGAGGAGTTTATCGTGCAAGCGACGATCTGGCTTGTCGGCGTGGGTCTCGTAACCGCAGCTGGATAAGGCCTGAAGGGCTGAGCGCCGAAAGAGAAGTCGATGTCACCGCCAGCGGCGTTCTTCTACGACAACTGCGTCGACGACGGCAGCGCGAAGAACATATTTGTCATCGACAGAACAACCCACCTGAAGTTCGACTGCCTCGCGCTACAGAAAGCGGTCGAGCGCAAGTCTCCCTGGCGACCTCAGCCGCCGTCCTTCTTGTCGCCCTTGTAGAGGCTGGTGTTGTAGCGGTATGACATCCACGCTACTGCCGCCGCGGTGACGACCGTGGACAGCGACAGAAACTGGTAGGCGGTGTAGACCTTCCCGCCGCATGAGCCGCCGACGCAGGCCTGCTCGGCGACTTCGTACAGGGTCGACAGTGCCGACTGCAGCAGCCATAGCGCGAGGACGAACACGCCTGACGGGATGATCACCGCCCAGTTGATCTTGCCCATGCGAAGCCTCCCTTGATCCCGCTGCCTATATAGCGCCTGCGGTAGAATACGGAAATCTTTCGCTGGCCCTGGGTTAGAATGCCTCTTCAATTTTCACCGTCGATGCAACGCCATGGCAACGTCCTTGCGTTACTGCTAGCCCATGAAGCCTCCCCGCTCCATGCTCTCCCGGCCATTTTCCTGATGGCTTCGTCTGCGCATTCGGTTGCTATGGACCAGTCGGAGAACGACACCCTCGTGCAGCAGGCAAACCGCGGCGACCCCGCTGCCAGTACGCCGTCGGCATGATCCTCTACGAGCTGTGCGACGACTGCTACATCCAGCTGTCTGGATGTGGGAAGCTAGAGACCGGCTATGTGCTGCGCAGACTGTCTAGCCCCGACTTCCAGAGCGCCGCCAGGTGGTTCAGGAAGTGTGCCCTGGGTGCCGAGATCGCGCTCGCGGGTGTATTCGCCGGCGCCGCCGGTTTCGATCCGAGGCCCTTGTGCGGCCGGTGCTCGACATCCGGCATGACATGTCGCTTGGCGTAAGCTCGACGGGGCCGTCAAGAGTCGGAGATTGCCTCCCAACAACCACCGCAAAATAAATGGCGATGTCGGAATGCGGACCGGTGGCCCGTCTTCGCTGCAAACGCGGATATTCAGAAATCGCTTAAGGAGAACCGACGGGAACTCTGTGAAACGGCAACATAATTCCCGCGCAAAAGTCCGTTCGTTCGCCGGCTGGGCCGCTTTGCCCCAGTCCAGCAAAGGCAAGATTACTCTATTTCTTGAATGTCTTGGCGACCGCAGAAAGCGCGGCGGCTCGCGAGACGGGATCGGCGATCGCGTTGGCCAACGCCAAGGCCGTGCTGGTATCGCCCATCTCGGCCAGCGCCTCGGCCTGCAGGCGGTTCCAGTCATCCCGGGTCGCTTTGTCGTGAGTGGTTGCCACGAATTTCACGGCCTCGTCCGCTTGCCCAGCCAACACCAGCATCCGGACAAGATAGCCGCCGCGCTTTTTCGCCAGCGGACCAGGCGAGCCCAAAGCACTGCGAGCTTTCGGCAGCATTTCCGGCGAATGCGAAAATTTGGCGAGCTTCTCGGTTGCTGTCATCTGGTCGGCCGGTTCCAATTGCTGGAGAATTTTCAACGCCTCCTGCCAGTCGCCGACAGCGGCCAAGGCGCCGACAAGCTGAGGTCCAACGGCGTAGAGATACGCGTGATCCCGGGCGGCGGCTTCCGATAGCGGGGATGCGGCGGCAAGGCATTTCTCGGCGAGAGCCTTGTCCTTGGCTGCCTGCGCGACGAGCGCGCATGCCTCAACTCCATTTACGGTTCCGAGGTCCTGATATTGAACCAGGGGCGTGGCGACATCTCCATGCCCGGTGCCTTGAAGAATGGCCAAGGTGTTGACACCCGCCGCCTTGCGGAAGGAACCGTGCAACGCGTCGATCAGGGTCAATCCCTCCGTTGACTTTCCGGCCAGGAACTTCCCGGCAGCTTCCATTGCAACGATGTCGTAGGGCTCGTAATTGCGCGAAGCCGCAAACGCCTTGAAATCAGCGGTCCGGCCGGCCGCAACCAGCGCAGGGCCGAAAACCATATCAGCGCTCCGATCGTCTCCCCCGGTCTGCTTCAGGAGCGGAGCCAGATCGACATCGCGTCCCGCGAGTTTCAGCGCCGCGATCAACTCTGTGGTGTCAAAGCCGGCGAACTGTTTGTCAACGGACGGTGCTATCGACAGGGCAAAGTCAAGCTCACCGGTGCTCGCGGCGATCTTGAAGATGTCAACCCAGCTGTTCCAGACCAGAAGGTAACGGTCGCTGGAGTCCTGGTCTTTTCCACTCAGAGAAACGATTTTGCCCGCTGCGACGCTCGCCTCTGCTGCCATGCCCAGCACGCATTTGCGCGTGGGCGAAGCGACGCAGTCCGTGTCAGCGGCGCTTCCGGACGCCGTGCACATCAGCAGTAGGAGCACGGCAGCAAGCAATCTGAGCATTGTCCGTCTTCCAAAGATAACAGTCTCACGACGCGGTCGCGTTGATGATCCCACCATTAGAATTCATTGACTGCCGTCTGAACAATCGATCCCGACGTGTGATCGTAGGATGGAGATCGATCTCTCACCACTATCAAACGATAGTGCAGGGAACGATCGCTTGGTGGATGTAAGGCTCGATCCTTTTCTATCACAGCCCGAGGGCGGTTTTTGCTATACCTATTCAAGACCACAAGACCATTCCTAAGCTTTTGAAATATTGCTATCCTGCGCGGCAGTGCGACCTCGCTGAAGCGCGGCAAAGAGGGGGATGGCGGTTCCGGTTGCCAGGATCACCGAGCGTGTCTTGCAGGGGGTGCTTGACGCTGCCGCCTGGGACGATGGATTGGCCGCGTTGGCGCGGGCACTTTGCGCGGACCATCTCGTGGCTGTCGTGCCGGGCATCTCAGGCAGCCTTGCACCAGCCTTGGCGTGCGGCTGCGGAACCGCGGTTGAGAATATCGAAGCCTGCTCCCGCTATCCTTCGGACGTGGCAAAGCTATCAGGCCTTCTGAGCGTGCGGGCGATGCCGCAGGACGAGATGGTGCCGTTTCCGGTGTTTGCACAGATGCCGATCTTCGACGGCGCGATCAGGCCCATGGGCGGCCGTCACGCGACCGTGGCGCGGCTGGCGGCTGGCGGCTTCGTCGCAGCCTGCCGCGGCGGTCCCGCGCGGCCGTTTTCCGAAGCCGAAATGAGCGTGCTCACAACGTTGCTGCCGGTGCTTTCGTCTACGATCGCACTCAAGCAACAGCTTAACGCGCTCCGCGGGCGTATCGCCATGCTGGAGACCGCGCTCGATTCCATTGCCACCGGCGTGATCGCCCTCGACGGGCGCAGGCGGGTGATCCATGCCAACGCCGCGGGCGAGGCGCTGCTTCGCCGCGCTGACATCCTGTGCGCCGCGCCATCTGGTCTTTATGCGGTGATGCCGCCCGAAAACGAGCGGCTTGCAACTGCGATCACGTCGGGTACCGGCGCGGTGGTCCTGATCGGCCGTTCATCGGAATGGCCGTTGTCGGTGCGCGTGGTGGGCATGCCGGCCAGGGCAGGCCCGGCCGCGGCCACGATCCTGTTCGTCAACGACCCGCGGCAAGCGATGCGGAAACGGCTGGCAAGTGTC
>NZ_RZTO01000182.1:0-9038 GCF_003997225.1 Mesorhizobium sp. M2C.T.Ca.TU.002.02.1.1 | reverse complement strand
ACCTCTTCAACGAGGACAGCGAGGAGGAGGTGCGCCGGCTGCAGTCCTCGCTCGGCTCGCTCCGGCTCTCCATCGACGACATGCTGGAGCGGCGCGAGGTCGCCTTCGAGGGCGAGCACCGCGAGGTGCTCGAGGCCTACCGCATGTTCGCCAATGACAGCGGCTGGGTGCGCAGGCTGGAAGAGGCGATCCGCAACGGCCTGACGGCGGAGGCGGCGGTCGAGAAGGTGCAGAGCGACATGCGTGCCCGCATGCTGCACATGACCGACCCTTACCTGCGCGAGCGGATGAGCGATTTCGACGACCTCGCCAACCGGCTCCTGCGCCAATTGATGGGGCGCGGCCCCGAGGATGTCGCGGCCTCGCTGCCCAAGGATGCCATCATCGTCGCCCGCTCGATGGGTGCGGCCGAGTTGCTCGACTATCCGCGCGACAAGCTGCGCGGCCTTGTGCTGGAGGACGGCGCGGCCACCAGCCATGTCGTCATCGTCGCGCGCGCCATGGGCATTCCCGTCGCCGGACAGATGAAAGGCGCCGTTTCCATGGCGGAAAACGGCGACGCCATCATCGTCGACGGCGAGGAAGGCACCATCCACCTGCGTCCGCAGTCGGATCTCGAGGCCGCCTATGCCGAAAAGGTCCGCTTCCGGGCACGGCGGCAGGAGGTCTACCGCGAGCTGCGCAAGAAGCCGTCGCTGACCAAGGACGGCGTTCCGGTCGATCTCCTGATGAATGCGGGTCTTGCCGTCGACCTGCCGCAGCTGACCGAATCGGGCGCCGCCGGCATCGGGCTCTTCCGCACCGAATTGCAATTCATGGTCGCCTCGACCTTCCCGCGCGCCGAGGCGCAGGAGCGGCTCTACCGCGACGTGCTCGACGCCGCGCGCGGCAAGCCCGTCACCTTCCGCACCATCGACATCGGCGGCGACAAGGTGCTGCCCTACTTCAAGGGAGCGATCCAGGAAGAGAACCCGGCGCTCGGCTGGCGGGCGATCCGGCTGACGCTCGACCGCCCCGGCCTGCTCAGGACGCAGATCCGGGCGCTGCTGAAGGCCTGCGGCGGCCGTGAGTTGAAGCTGATGCTGCCGATGGTCACCGAGCTGTCGGAAATTGCGCAGGCGCGCGAGATCATCGACCGCGAGGTGAGGCATCTGTCGCGCTTTGCCCATCATCTGCCCACCAGCCTCAAGCTCGGCGCGATGCTGGAAGTGCCCTCGCTCTTGTTCCAGCTCGACGAATTGATGAAGGCGGTGGACTTCGTCTCGGTCGGCTCCAACGACCTCTTCCAGTTCGTCATGGCGGTCGATCGCGGCAACACCCAGCTCGCCGACCGCTTCGACACGCTTTCGGCGCCGTTCCTGCGGGTGCTGAAGACAATCGCCGATGCCGGCGTGCGCAACAACACGCCGGTGACGCTCTGCGGCGAGCTTGCCGGGAGGCCGATCTCGGCCATGGCGCTGATCGGCCTGGGTTTCCGCTCGATCTCGATGTCGCCGGCCTCGATCGGTCCGGTCAAGGCGATGCTGACCGAGCTGCCGCTGCAGGAGCTGAAAGACTTCTTCAAGGACAATCTGATGGCGCCGGCCCAAGGGACGCCGATGCGGGCGCTGCTGCAGGCATTTGCCGACGATCGCTCCATACCGCTATAGCATCCCATCATGATCAACCTGCCCCGCGACCGTATGGATCAAGTCGTCAAGCGTTTCGACATGCTCGAAGCGCAGATGGCGGCCGGCCCCGCCGCCGATCAATATGTCAAGATGGCCTCGGAATATGCCGACATCCAGGAGATGGTGGGCAAGATCCGGGCGTTGCGCGCCGCCGAGCAGGAACAGGCGGACCTCGAGGCGATGCTGGCCGACAAGGCGACCGACGCCGACATGCGGGCGTTGGCCGAGGCGGACCTGCCGGAGGTCGAGAGCCGCATCGAGGCGCTGCGGAAGGACATCCAGATCCTGCTTCTGCCCAAGGACGCGGCCGACGAGAGGAACGCCATCCTCGAAATCCGCGCCGGCACCGGCGGCGACGAGGCGGCGCTGTTCGCCGGCGATCTGTTCCGCATGTATGAGCGCTACGCCGCTTCGCGCGGCTGGCGTTTCGAGGTGGTGTCGGCCAGCGAAGGCGAGGTCGGCGGCTACAAGGAAATCATCGCCTCGGTGTCGGGCAAGGGCGTGTTCGCGCATCTGAAGTTCGAATCCGGCGTGCACCGCGTCCAGCGCGTGCCGGAAACCGAAGCCGGTGGGCGCATCCACACCTCGGCGGCGACGGTAGCCGTGCTGCCCGAAGCCGAGGAGGTCGACATCGAAATCCGGGCGGAGGATATCCGCATCGACACGATGCGCGCCTCGGGCTCGGGCGGTCAACACGTCAACACCACCGACTCGGCGGTGCGCATCACCCATCTGCCGACCGGCATCATGGTGGTGCAGGCGGAAAAGTCGCAGCACCAGAACCGGGCGCGCGCCATGCAGATCCTGCGCGCGCGGCTCTATGACCTGGAACGCAGCCGGGCCGACGAAGAACGCTCGTCGTCGCGCAAATCACAGGTCGGCTCGGGCGACCGTTCAGAGCGCATCCGCACCTATAATTTTCCGCAGGGGCGCGTCACCGACCACCGCATCAACCTCACGCTCTACAAGCTCGACCGGGTGATGATGGGCGAGCTCGACGAGGTGATCGACGCGCTGATCGCCGACCATCAGTCGAAGCTGTTGGCCGATATGAGCCTCGATGGCTGACCATCTGCCCGCCGCGCTCGGGCCGCTGCTCAGGGCCGCGCGCGAGCGTCTGGCCGCCGCCGGTATCGACGATCCGGCGCTCGATTCCCGGCTGATCGTGGAACATTTCTCCGGTACGACCCGCACCCAGGCGATCGCCGAACCGGGGCACGAGGTGGGTCCGAAGGCGCTTTCGGCCGTTGAAGCGGCCCTGAGGCGTCGCGTCGCAGGCGAGCCGGTGCACCGCATCCTCGGCTACCGCGAATTCTACGGTTTGCGCCTGTCGCTGTCGCCGCAGACGCTGGAACCCCGGCCGGACACCGAGACGCTGGTCGACGCCGTCCTGCCCTTCGCCCGGGCAACGGCCGAAAGGCTGGGCGAATGCCGTATTCTCGATCTCGGCACGGGCACCGGCGCCATCGCGCTGGCCCTGCTCGGCGCCGTTCCGGCGGCGACCGCGACAGGCGTCGACATTTCGCCCGAGGCATTGGCGACCGCCGCCGGAAATGCCCGGGATCTGGGGCTCGGCGAGCGCTTCAAAGCCTTGCATTCCAACTGGTTCGAAAAAGTTTCGGGCCGCTACCATGTAATTGCCTCGAACCCTCCCTATATACCCAGTCGAGAGATCGGAAATCTGCAGGACGAGGTCCGCGGTTTCGACCCGCACCGGGCGCTGGACGGCGGTGCGGATGGGTTGGACCCCTATAGGGTCATCGCCGCCGAGGCGGCAGGATTTCTGGAAACGCAAGGCAAGGTAGCGGTCGAGATCGGCCACACGCAGAAGAACGAGGTCAGCGGAATATTCGCCGCAGCCGGTTATGTGTTAATCGGGACACATCGCGACCTCGGCAAGAATGACAGAGTTCTGGTGTTCGAGCGGCGAAAGCCCTGATGCAGTGCGAAAAAACCGCTTGGCAATGCAGGGGAATGCAGTTAGGGTCCGGCTCAACCGGATGAGACGAAGCAGGCAGTGCTCCCAGCGATTCGGTTTTCCTTGGAAATAGCTGCCTTCTTGCGCAAACGACGCCCAAGCTTCGTGCGGGAATCATCCGGCAAGTGATGTAACCGGAACAGGATGGCACGTGGCGCCAACGCAATTGATGCGGGCGAACGCCGGTGAAGAAACGAAACGGCTGGCTGCATGAGCGCCTCCGTTCGTGAAGAGTTTTTTCGAAAATTCACTATGAAGAGAGTCTAATGAGGCCACAACAGCAGAACAGGCGCATGCGCGGTCGCAACAACAATGGCGGCGGTGGCAACAACAACAACCGCAAGGGGCCGAATCCCCTGACCCGCACTTATGAGAGCAACGGCCCGGACGTGAAGATCCGCGGATCGGCTCAACAGATCGCCGAAAAATACGCCGCACTCGCCCGTGACGCGCAAAGCTCCGGCGACAGGGTGATGGCGGAGAACTATCTCCAGCACGCCGAACATTACAATCGCATCATTGCCGCCGCACAGGCGCAGATGCCGATCCAGAACGTCCCGCAGAACCGCGACGACTTCGAGGACGATCTCGATGAGGACCGCGACGAGTTCGACAATACGGGAAATAGCAGCGGCAACGGCGCCGAGGCGCCGGCGAACGGCTCCGGGCCGCAGCCGGTGATCGAAGGCACGCCGGCGGAACTCGCCTACAACCAGGAAAACGGCCGCGACAACAACAATCGCCGCGACAGCGGTCAGCGTGATGGGGGACAGCGCGACAACAATGGCCGCGACCGGCATCGCGACCGCCGCAACGGCGGCTACGGCCAGCATGGCCAGAACGGTCCGCGCGGTGACAGCGGCCAGCGCGGCGAGCATGGCGGCCAGCAGTCCGATCAGAACCGCCGCAATGAGGCCGCGCAGGCGCAGCCCGAGGCTGCCGGCGAGGCCGGTCCTCAGGCCGAGCAGGCGCCGCAGTTCGACAGTTTCTCGCCGGCCGCGCTCGCCGCCCAGGCCGAGCTCAACGAAGCCGCCATTGATAATGGCGGCGGCGGTCGCCGGCCACGGCGTCCGCGCCGTCAGCGCGGCAATTATGCCGACCAGGCCGGCAGTGGCGAGCAGGGCGATCAGCCGCAGGGCGCAAGCCCGGAACGGTCGATCTCCGAAAATTCAGGCGAAGCGCCTAATGCGGCGAACAATGGCGATGAGGCCAGCGCCAAGCTCGCCGAAGAGGCGAGGCCGGCGGTCGAGCCTGTCGCCAGCGAGCCGACGCCTGTTGCCAGCGAAGCCCCCGGCGAGCCTGTTGCCGCCGACGCGAACAGCTGATCCGGACGCCATTTCAGGCATTGCGAACGGCGGAGAGCAATCTCCGCCGTTTTCGTTCGTGCGCAGCTGGAATATTCTGCTTTGATCGACATCAAGGCGTCTTGAGGGACCGCGCCCCATACACCATATCTCGGCTGAACAGGGCTCGGCTCGAATGAGCGGGTCCGTCACCGCAATCTGATCCGGTGCCGCAAAGCGGGCCGGTGACGGAAGGAGACAGACATGAATCTTGAAAAATACTCCGAGCGCGTGCGCGGCTTCGTCCAGTCCGCGCAGACCATGGCGCTCTCGCGCAATCACCAGCAATTCACCCCCGAACATATGCTGAAGGTGCTCGTCGACGATGACGAGGGCCTTGCCGCGTCCCTGATCGAGCGCGCCGGCGGCAGCGTCCGCGACGTCAAGCTCGGCGTCGAGACCGCGCTCGAAGCCATGCCCAAGGTCGAAGGCGGCAATGGCCAGCTCTATCTGGCCCAGCCTCTCGCCAAGGTGTTTTCCACCGCCGAGGACCTGGCCAAGAAGGCCGGCGACAGCTTCGTCACCGTCGAGCGGCTGCTGCAGGCGCTTGTCATGGAGAAGTCGGCCAAGACCGCCGACATCCTGTCCAAGGCAGGGGTCACCGCGCAAGCGCTCAACCAGGCCATCAACGATATCCGCAAGGGCCGCACCGCCGACTCGGCCAGCGCCGAGCAGGGCTATGACGCGCTCAAGAAATACGCGCGCGATCTCACCGCCGACGCCCGTGCCGGCAAGCTCGATCCGGTCATCGGTCGCGACGACGAGATCCGCCGCACCATCCAGGTGCTGTCGCGGCGCACCAAGAACAACCCCGTGCTGATCGGCGAGCCGGGCGTCGGCAAGACGGCGATCGCCGAAGGCTTGGCGCTGCGCATCGTCAATGGCGACGTGCCGGAATCGCTGAAGGACAAGCAGCTGATGGCGCTCGACATGGGCGCGCTGATTGCCGGCGCCAAATATCGCGGCGAGTTCGAGGAGCGGCTGAAGGCCGTGCTCAACGAGGTCACCTCGGCCAACGGCAACATCATCCTGTTCATCGACGAGATGCACACCCTGGTCGGCGCCGGCAAGGCCGACGGTGCGATGGATGCGTCGAACCTTTTGAAGCCCGCGCTTGCGCGCGGCGAGCTGCACTGCGTCGGCGCGACCACGCTCGACGAGTACCGCAAGCATGTCGAGAAGGACCCCGCCCTTGCCCGCCGTTTCCAGCCCGTCTTCGTCGACGAGCCGACGGTGGAGGACACGGTCTCGATCCTGCGCGGCCTGAAGGAGAAGTACGAGCAGCACCACAAGGTGCGCATTTCGGATTCCGCGCTGGTGTCGGCGGCGACGCTTTCCAACCGCTACATCGCCGACCGTTTCCTGCCGGACAAGGCGATCGATCTGGTCGATGAGGCGGCCTCCAGGCTGCGCATGCAGGTCGATTCCAAGCCCGAGGCGCTGGACGAGATCGACCGCCGCATCATGCAGCTCAAGATCGAGCGCGAGGCGCTGAAGGTCGAGAAGGACGAGGCCTCGAAGGACCGGCTTGCCCGGCTGGAGAAGGAGCTTGCCGATCTCGAGGAGGAATCGAGCGAGCTGACCACGAAGTGGCAGGCCGAAAAGCAGAAGCTTGGCCTTGCCGCCGACCTGAAGAAGCAGCTCGACGAGACGCGCAACGAGCTGGCGATCGCGCAGCGCAAGGGCGAATTCCAGCGCGCCGGCGAGCTTGCCTATGGCAAGATCCCGGAGCTCGAGAAGAAGCTCAAGGAAGCCGAGGCGCAGGACGGCAAGACCGGCATGGTGGAAGAGGTGGTCACGCCCGACCATGTCGCGCATGTCGTGTCGCGCTGGACCGGCATTCCGGTCGACAAGATGCTGGAAGGGCAGCGCGAGAAGCTCTTGCGCATGGAAGACGAGATCGGCAAGCGGGTCGTCGGCCAGGGCGAAGCCGTGCAGGCGGTGTCCAAGGCCGTGCGGCGCGCCCGCGCCGGACTGCAGGATCCGAACCGGCCGATCGGCTCGTTCATGTTCCTCGGACCGACCGGCGTCGGCAAGACCGAGCTCACCAAGGCGCTGGCCAGCTTCCTGTTCGACGACGAGACGGCGCTGGTGCGCATCGACATGTCGGAGTTCATGGAGAAGCATTCCGTCGCCCGGCTGATCGGCGCGCCTCCCGGCTATGTCGGTTATGAGGAAGGCGGCGCGCTGACCGAAGCGGTGCGGCGCCGGCCCTATCAGGTCGTGCTGTTCGACGAGATCGAGAAGGCGCATCCGGACGTGTTCAACGTGCTCCTGCAGGTGCTCGACGACGGAAGGCTGACCGATGGCCAGGGCCGCACGGTCGATTTCCGCAACACGCTGATCATCATGACGTCCAACCTCGGCGCCGAATATCTGGTCAACCTCAGCGACGACCAGGATGTCGATGCCGTGCGCGACGAGGTGATGAGCGTGGTGAAGGCCTCGTTCCGGCCGGAGTTCCTCAACCGTGTCGACGAGGTGATCCTGTTCCACCGGCTGCGCCGTCAGGATATGGACCGTATCGTCGAGATCCAGCTCAAGCGGCTGGAGAACCTGCTTGTCGACCGCAAGATCACGCTGTCGCTGGATCATGACGCGATCGAGTGGCTGGCCTCGAAGGGCTACGATCCGGCTTATGGCGCCAGGCCGCTGAAGCGGGTGATGCAGAAGGAGCTGCAGGACCCGCTGGCGGAGAAGATCCTGCTCGGCGAGATCCTCGACGGTTCGACCGTCGAGGTCACCGCGGGCTCCGACCGGTTGAACTTCCGCTCGAAGCCGACCGTGGTGGCGACGGAAGCCGCCGCCTGATCCGGGTCGAGCCTGAACGAACGCGAAGCGCGTCGCACCGGACTGGTGCGGCGCGCTTTGTTATTCCCGGCGACTGCGCATAATCGGCTGCCGATTCGAATGGCTGGGAAGGACTCGATGACGCCCGACGATTACAACGGCTTCTGCGCATCGCTGCCCGCCACGACGCATGTCGTTCAGTGGGGCGGCGCCCATGTCTGGAAGGTTGGCGGCAAGGTGTTCGCCATCGGCGGCTGGAACGAGGGCGGCGAGCTCTTCGTCACCTTCAAATGTTCCGAGATGGCCTATGACGTGCTGAAGGATCAGCCGGGCTGCCGGCCGGCTCCCTATCTTGCCTCGCGCGGCATGAAATGGATCCAGCGTCAGACGAGCCAAAGCGTGGATGACGCGGCGCTGATGGACTATCTGCGCGAGAGCCATCGCCTGGTCGTGCTCAAGCTGACCAGACAGGCACGCAAGGAATTGGGACTTGCGCAAGCTGGCTGATATTCCTCAAGCTGGCGGAAAACCGCCATCTTCATGCCCGGTTCATATTGGAACCTTAATTTGGGTAGCTGGTTTGCTGGCGAAGATTCGCCCCGCCAGGAAGCCTAGTCGACCGGAGAGCTAGACCCCCATGCTGCGCTTGATCTTTTCCCTTTCGGCACTCGCGGCCGGGCTGGTGACTTCCAGTGCGTTCGCCACGCCGAGCGTGGATGGCGCGCCGCAGGCGACACGGCCCGCCCAGCGCGGTGCGCTGGTGCTGGCGCAGGAAGGCAATATCGATATCTACTACGACGCCAGAGGCAACCGCGTGCTGGTCGATGCCGACACCGGCAAGGTGATCGCCATCCAGCCGCCGGGGAGCAGGCTCGACCGCCGAGCGCTGCGCCGGCAGATGCGCATGCAGGAACTCGGCCGCGCGCCGGCCGAGGGCGACGATCGCTATTATCTCGACAATCCCGAGGACATGGCGCGCTTCCGCCGCCGGCAACTGGAGGAGAACGGCCGCGTTATCCCGCCGCCGGTCGATGAATACGATCCCAACAGCGACAATTCCGTCGATGCCTATCCGCCGGCGCCCAACAATGATGAGGGCTATGCCACCACCTATCCCGAGGAGCCGAAGTCGAACACCATCAAGCGCCAGCCGCTGAACGAGGCGTCGATCGACCCGGAGCAGCCGGACCAGGGCGAGGTGCTGCAGACCAATCCGGAGGCCTCGTTGCCGCCGAACACGGGCGGCAAGGCCTCGGT
>NZ_RZTO01000181.1:0-9073 GCF_003997225.1 Mesorhizobium sp. M2C.T.Ca.TU.002.02.1.1 | reverse complement strand
GGCCAGACCGTCATCGTCACCAAGAGCATCGAGGCGCGCAACCGGGTGAAGCCGGCGCTGGAGAAGTTGCTGCGCGAGGAGTTCGTCGGCACCGACGCCTTCGTCAAATTGCTGGAGCTCGGCCCGCCGGTCGGCAGGCCGGTGCAGTACCGCGTCGGCGGTCCCGATATCCAGACCGTGCGCGAGCTGGCGCAGCAATTCGCCGGTGTCATTTCCGCCAATCCGAAGCTTGCCGCGCCGACCTTCGACTGGAACGAGCCGCAGCGCGTGCTCAGAGTCGATGTGCTGCAGGACAAGGCGCGCCAGCTCGGCATCACCTCTTCCGACATCGCCAGCGCGCTGAACAGCACGGTGGGCGGCTCGACGATCACGCAGGTGCGCGACGCGACCTATCTCATCAATGTCGTGGCGCGCTCGCGCGAGGCCGAGCGCGGCTCGATCGAAACCTTGCAGAACATGCAGCTGCCGACGGGAAACGGCGAGTCGATCCCGCTCGCGGCGGTCGCCAACTTCCGCTACGACCTCGAACAGCCGACGGTCTGGCGACGCAACCGGACGCCGACGATCACCGTGCCCGCCGGCCTGGTCGGCGACGTGCTGCCGGCGACCGTCGTCAACGAACTAAAGCCTTCGGTCGACGCCTTCATCGCCAAGCTGCCGCCCGGCTATTCAGTGGAAACCGCCGGCTCGGTCGAGGAAAGCGCCAAGAGCCAGGGACCGATCGCGGCCGTGGTGCCCTTGATGCTGTTCATCATGGCGACCATCCTGATGGTGCAGCTGCAGAGCTTCCAGCGCCTTTTCCTGGTGGTGGCGGTGGCGCCGCTCGGCCTGATCGGCGTGGTGGCGGCCCTGGTGCCCAGCGGCGCGCCGCTCGGCTTCGTCGCCATCCTCGGCGTGCTGGCGCTGATCGGCATCCTGATCCGCAACTCGGTCATCCTGATCGTGCAGATCGAGGACCTCGTCGCCGAAGGCAAGGATCGCTGGGCGGCGGTGATCGAAGCGACCGAGCATCGCATGCGGCCGATCGCGCTGACGGCCGCCGCCGCCAGCCTGGCGCTGATCCCGATCGCGCGCGAAGTGTTCTGGGGACCGATGGCCTATGCCATGATGGGCGGCATCATCGCGGGAACGGCGATCACGCTGCTGTTCCTGCCGGCGCTCTATGTGACATGGTTCCGGATCAAGGAGCCGGAGGAAGCGCAAGGCAACGATGCGGACACTGCCGCTGTCCCGGAAGCTCAAGGCGCGGAACGCTAGACCCGCACGAACCCCTCGCTCGCCCTCAACAGATTGCGCGTATAATCCTCGCTGACGCGGTGGCCGATCAGCTGGCTTGCGGTGAGCGTCTCCACCGTCTCGCCGTTCTGCATCACCATCAGCCGCTCGCACATATGGGTGATGATGGCGAGGTCGTGGCTGACCATCAGGAAGGTAAGCTTGCGGCGGCGACGGACCTCTTCCAGCAGGTTGAGCACCTCGGCCTGCACAGAGGCGTCGAGCGCGGAGGTCGGCTCATCGAGCAAAAGGATCGAGGGTTCGAGGATCAGCGCACGGGCGATGGCGACACGCTGGCGCTGGCCGCCGGAGAGCTGGTGCGCATAGCGGAAGCGGAAGCCCTTGCCGAGGCCGACCTCGTCCAGCGCGCGTTCGATGCGCTTCTCGCCATCGGCAATGCCATGGATCGCCAGTGGCTCCTGCAGCAGACGGTCGACCGTCTGGCGCGGATGCAGCGAGCCGTAGGGATCCTGGAACACCATCTGCACGTCGCGGTAGAAGGCCTTGTCGCGGGTTTTGCCCAAGGTCTTGCCGTTGACGATGATGGTGCCGGACGCGACCGGCGCAAGGCCGGTAATGGCCCTCAGCAGGGTCGACTTGCCGGAACCGCTTTCGCCGACGAGGCCGTAGGATTCGCCTTCCCGCACTTCGAGGCTGACGCCCTTCAGCGCGCGAAACCGGTCGAAGACCACTTCCAGCCCTTCGACGGTGATGGAAGCCGTCATGCCGCCCACTCCGGCTTGCGGTCGAGCACCGGCAGCGGATGGCGTTCGAAGCCGATCCTCGGCATGCAGTTGAGCAAGCCGCGCGTGTAGGGGTGCTGCGCATCGCGCAGCTCGGACGCCTTGATCTGCTCGACCACCTTGCCGGCATACATGACGACGACGCGGTCGCAGAAGGAGGAGACCAGACGCAGATCGTGCGAGATGAAGATCAAGCCCATGCCGCGCTCGGCGACGAGCTTGTCGAGTATCTTGAGCACGTCGAGCTGCACGGTGACGTCGAGCGCCGAGGTCGGCTCGTCGGCGATCATCAGCTCGGGTCCGGTGACCAGCATCATGGCGATCATGGCGCGCTGGCCCATGCCGCCCGAGACCTCGTGCGGGTAAAGGTCGAAGACGCGGGCGGGGTCGCGGATCTGCACCGCCTGCAGCATGGCGAGCGCGCGCTCGCGCGCCTCGGCCTTGGAGACCTTCTCATGCGTGCGCAGCGTCTCGACGATCTGGCGGCCGATGGTCATCACCGGGTCGAGCGAATATTTCGGATCCTGCAGGATCATGGCGATGCGGTTTCCCCGCAGCGCCCGGCGCTCACGCGGCGATATGGAGAGCAGATCGATGCCGTCGAAGGCGAGCTTCTTCGCCGAAACCTCGGCCTGAGGCGGCGTGAGGCCCATGATGGCGCGGCCGGTCTGCGATTTGCCGGAACCGCTCTCGCCGACGATGCCGAGACGCTCGCGGCCGAGCGAGAAGGAGACGCCGCGCACGGCCTGCACGAGGCCGGTGCGGGTCGGGAAGGTGACGCGCAGGTCGTCGACATCGAGAAGCGTGTCGCTCATTGATCACCGCTCCGGGGGTCGAGCGCGTCGCGCAGGCCGTCGCCGAGTAGGTTGAAGCCGAGGCTGACGATGAGGATGGCCGCGCCCGGAGCAGCCGCCACCCACCACTGGTCGAGGATGAAGCGGCGGCCGGACGCGATCATCGCGCCCCATTCGGGCAGCGGCGGCTGCGCGCCGAGGCCGAGGAAGCCGAGGCCGGCGGCGGTAAGGATGATGCCGGCCATGTCGAGCGTGACGCGGATGATCAGCGAGGAGATGCAGAGCGGCATGATGTGGCGCAGCACGATGCGGAAGGGCGATGCGCCCATCAGCTGCACCGCCTTGATGTAATCGGAGTTGCGCACCGTGAGCGTCTCGGCGCGGGCGATGCGCGCGTAAGGCGGCCAGGAGGTGATTGCGATCGCCAGCACGGCGTTCTCGATGCCGGGACCGAGCGCGGCGACGAAGGCGAGCGCCAGCACCAGCTTCGGGAAGGCCAGGAAGATGTCGGTGATGCGCATCAGGATCGTGTCGGTCCAGCCGCCGGCATAACCGGCGATCGTGCCGACCAAGAGGCCGATGGGCGCGGCGATGATGGCGACCAGGATCACCACGTAAAGCGTCCAGCGCGCGCCATAGACGATGCGCGAATAGATGTCGCGGCCGAGGTCGTCGGTGCCGAACCAGTGCGCGGCGCCCGGCGGCAGCAGGCGGGCGTTCTTCAGATCGCCGACGGTCGGCGAATAGGGCGCCAGCACGTCGGCAAAGGCGGCGACCACAAGCAGCGCGATGATGATCAGCATGCCGACCAGCGCCAGCCGATTGGCCGAGAAGCGCCGCCAGGCGACATAGGCGCGGCCGAGCCTTGCCTGCAGGCGTGAAGCCGGCCGGTCGCTGAGCAACCATTCGCGACGGGATTGAATGGTTTCGGCGCTCATCCGGCTTTCGTCCTCGGATCGAGCAGCCGGTAGAGCAGATCGGAGAAGAGATTGATGGCGATGAAGACCGAGCCGATGGCGATGGTGCCGCCGAGCACGGCGTTCATGTCGGCGTTCTGCAGCGAGTTGGTGATGTAGAGGCCGATGCCGGGCCAGGAGAAGACAGTCTCTGTCAGCACCGAGCCTTCGAGCAGGTTGGCATAGGAAAGCGCGATCACGGTGACCATCGGCACTGCGGCGTTGCGCAGCGCATGGCCCCAGATGATGCGGCTTTCCGACAGGCCCTTGGCGCGTGCCGCGACGATGTATTCCTGCGCCAGCTCGTTCAGCATGAAGGAGCGGGTCATGCGGCTGATATAGGCGAGCGACAGATAGCCGAGCAGCGCGGCCGGCAGGACGATGTGGCGGAAGGCGTCGTAGAAGACGTCCCACTGCCCCTGGATCGCGGCATCGAGCAGGTAGAAGCCGGTGATCGGCGTGAATGTATATTCGAAGACGACATCGAGCCGCGCCGGAAAGGCGATCCACTGCAGCTTGGCGTAGAACAGCACCAGTCCGAGCAGGCCCAGCCAGAAGATCGGCACCGAATAGCCGATGAGGCCGACGATGCGCGCGACCTGGTCGATCAGGCTGCCGCGCTTGACGGCGGCCAGCACGCCGAGCGGCACGCCGATGACAGCGCCGATGATCGTGCCCAGCGTCGCCAGCTCAATGGTCGCCGGAAAGACGCGACGGATGTCGGTCATCACCGGATTGGTGGTCAGCACCGAGGTGCCGAAGTCGCCTCTCAGGGCGGCTCTGACATAGAGATAGAACTGCTCGATCCAGGGCAGGTCGAGACCCATCTCGCGGCGCGTGCGCTCGACGACGGCGGTCGGCGCCCGATCGCCGAGGACGGCCAGCACCGGATCGATCGGAATGACGCGGCCGATGAAGAAGGTCACCGCGAGAAGACCGAGATAGGTCGTGACCGCGATGACGAGAAAGCGGCCGAGCGACGACAGAATGGCAACGGCGCGGGCGCTGCCGCGCCCCGCCGCCGCCTGGTTTTCAGCTACGCTCACCCGTCGCGTCCGCCGGGTTTACTGCTTGGAGACCGACCAGACGAAATTGGTGTCGAAGCTCGGTCCGAGCTTGAAGCCCTGGAGGTTCTTGCGCAGCCCGGCCACTTCCAGCTGCTGATGGATGATGACGAAGGGGCTGGTGTCGAGGATCTTCTGCTGCAGATCCTTGTATATGTCGGCGCGCTTGGCCGAATCCTTCTCCAAGAGTGCCGCGTCGGTCTCTTTGGTCAGGTCCGGAATGTCCCAGGCATTGCGCCAGGCCAGCGTCTTGATCTTGGCGTTGTCGGAATTGTCGGGATTGGAGGCGAAGGTCTGGGCGTTGGAGTTCGGATCGAAATAGTCCTGACCCCACTGGCCGATATAGATGTCGTGGTTGCGGGCGCGATATTTGGTCAGCGTTTGCTTACCATCACCCGGAATGATCTCGAGCTGGATGCCGGCCTGGCCAAGCGTCTGCTGGATCGATTCCGCCATACCGGTGGTCGGCTGTCCGGTACGCACGTCCATGGTCACCTTGAAGCCGTCCGGCACGCCGGCCTTGGCCAGAAGCTCCTTGGCCTTGGCGACATCGAGCTTGAAGGGATTGTCGTCGATGGCGCCGAGGTCACCCTTGGGCAGGAAGGACTGATGGATCTCGCCGATCCCCTTGAGGATGGTCGATCCCAGCGCATCGTAGTCGACCAGATATTTGAACGCCTGGCGCACCTCTGGCTTGGCCAGGGTCGGATTCTTCTGGTTGAGGCTGATGTAGTAGACCGTGCCCTTCGGCGCGCTTGTGCTGGTGAGATCGGCGTTCTTGGCGATGGCGTCGAGATCGTTCGGCTCGAGGTTGCGGGCGACGTCGATGTCGCCGGCTTCGAGCGCCAGGCGCTGCGCCGAGCTTTCCTTCATGTTGCGGTAGATGACGCGGGCGAGCTTGGCCTTCTCGCCGTTGTAATTGTCGTTGCGCTCCAGGACGACGGCCTCGTTGGCGCGCCATTCGCGCAGCTTGTATGGCCCCGAACCGGCATAGCCGGTCTTCAGCCAGGCATTGCCGAAATCGTTGTCCCATTTGTAGTCGGCGCTGGGCGTGACGGCGGCGACATGTTCCTTGACCAGCTTGGCGTCGACGACGGAGGCCACGGTGGCCGACAGGCAGTTCAGCACGAAGCTCGGCGCATAGGCCTTGTCGACCACGAACTGGAAGGTGGTGTCGTCGACGGCTTTGGCCTTTTCGGTGACGTTGTCGCCGGTGATGCCGAACTGGTTGATGATGAAGGCTGGGCTCTTGTCGAGCTTGATGGCGCGTTCGAAGGAATAGGCGACATCGGCCGCGGTGATCGGGTTGCCCGACGCGAATTTCATGCCGGGCTTGAGCTTGAACGTGTAGGTCAGGCCGTCGTCGGAAACCGTCCAGCTCTCGGCAAGGTCGCCCTTGACCTTGGACGTGTCGCTGAGGTCGAGGCGGACCAGGAGGTCGTAAGTGTTGCCGGTGACTTCGGCCGTCGACAGCTCGAACGCTTCGCCCGGATCCATCGAGATGATGTCGTCGATGGCAAAGCCCTCGACCAGCGTATCGGCGGGCGTGACCGCGAAGGCGGGCGCGACGAGCAGCGCGGACAGCGCGGCGCCCGCGAGCAAGGCGCGAGAGCGGTGAGCAAACTTTTCGAGCATCATGGTGATCGTTCCCTGTCTTGTTGACCTGAGTTCCCGGCTCAGGGCTCTATTATTCTTGGCAAGGCCGGCTGCGGCTTTGACCGCTTACCGTCGTGTTTTTTGTCCAGTTGGTCAACACCCTATTCAGCGGTTCTCGAACCGGCAACGGGCATCTTGCCGGACACCATATCGAACCGGACGGGCCGCCATAAGTCGACGCATGCGCCGGCTATTTGAAGCCGTCGATCCGCAAAAATTTACCAGGGTCCGTGCCTTGGGAGCCAGCCGCTATTTCAGCTGCGCGACCAGACCCGCATCGGGAAAGCAGGTGGCGGGCTTGCCGTTCTTGGCCTGCCAGACGCCGATCGAGCGGCGGGTCTTGAAGCCGGGCAGGCCGTCGGCGCTGCCGACATCATAGCCCTTGGCCTCGAGCGCCCGTTGCAGGGCCGCGATGTCGGAGCGATGGAGATCACCAACGGCGCCCCAGGCGCCGACGAAGGTGGCGTCGCCCTTGGCGATGCGGTCGGCGGCATGGCCGATGAACAGGCCGTAGAGATCGCTGTTGTTGTATTGCTTGATCACGTAGAAGTTCGGCGTGACGATGAAGCCCGGGCCGCTGCGCCCGGCCGGCATCAGCAGGAAACCTTCCGCCTTCAATTCGCTCGCCGCAAACGCCTTGCCGTCGACGCGCCTGATGCCCATCGCCACCCAATCGGAAATCTTCTTGCCCTGGTCGGGTCCTTCGAGCGAGCAGGAGACGTTGGCCGGAACCGTCACCTCGGTCCCCCAGCCGCGCCCCCTCAGCCAGCCATAATGCACAAGGTAATTGGCGATCGAGGCGAGCACGTCGGACGTCGAGTTCCAGATGTCGGGCCGGCCATCGCCGTCGAAGTCGACGGCGTGCTTGAGGAACGATGTCGGCATGAATTGCGGCTGGCCGAGCGCGCCGGCCCAGGACGACTTCATCGCGTTGACCGGCGCCAGTCCGCGCTCGACGATCTCGAGCGCCGCCAGCACCTCGGTGCGGAAGAAATCCTTCTTCGTCGACATGAACGCCTTGGTGCCCAGCACCTCGAAGGCGTCGTAAGGCATCTTGGCCGCGCCGAAGCCGGTCTCGCGACCCCAGATCGCAAGCACGACCTCGCCCGGCACGCCGTAGCGCTTCTCGATCAGCCCGAGCACCCTGGCGTTGGCGCTCTCTCGCGCGCGGCCGCCGGTGGTGACGGCGCGGATGATCTTTTCGGCGAAGTAATCGGCCGGCGGGCCGAACTCGGCCTGGTGCTGCTTCTGCGGCGTCGTCGGCTTTTCGCCGGGCAGGACGAGATCAGGCAGTTTCAGGTTCGGTTTCACGCCGAGGAAGGCGGCGTCGAAGGTTTTCTTCGAAATGCCCTTGGACTTGGCTTCGGGCCAGAGGTCTGTTTGCAGCCAGGCCTGGAACTGGTCGTCAATGGGAGCGGCGTGGGTGGGGGTGGCGAAAGAGAAAGCCAATGCGGCAAAAAGGAAAACAGCGGCGAATGCGCGGAAGCAGCGTTCCTTCGTCATTTTCCAAGTCCCCCAAAATCCCCTCAAAACGCCGTCCTTGACCTCAGCGCCGCGGCCAGCGTGCCTTCGTCGAGGTAATCGAGCTCGCCGCCGACCGGCACGCCGTGCGCGAGCCGCGTCACCTTCACTTCGAAGCCTGACAGCTGATCCGTCAGATAATGCGCCGTCGTCTGGCCCTCGACGGTGGCGTTGACGGCGAGGATGACTTCCTTCACCTCGCCGCCGGCGACACGGTCGACCAGCGAGCGGATGTTAAGCTGGTCTGGGCCGATGCCGTCGAGCGGCGACAGCGTGCCGCCAAGCACATGGTAGCGCACGTTCATGGCCGCCGCGCGCTCCAGCGCCCAAAGGTCCGAAACGTCCTCGACGACGATCAGCGTGCCGGCGTCGCGGCGCGGGTCGGTGCAGATCGTGCAAGGATCGGAGGTGTCGACATTGCCGCAGGTCGAGCAGATGCGCACCTTGTCGACCGCCTCGCCCATGGCGGCGGCCAAAGGTTCGAGCAGCTGTTCCTTCTTCTTGATGAGATGAAGCGCTGCGCGCCTGGCCGAACGCGGCCCGAGCCCCGGCACCTTGGCCAGGAGCTGAATCAGGCGTTCGATTTCCGGACCGGCGATTCTCTTCGACATCGCCTTGATCTAGGATTTTTCAGAACAGCCAGCAACGGCACAAGGCCCGCCATGCTGCCATGGCGGGCCTTGTTGGATGCAATCGGGTTCAGTTGGTTTCGAGCGGCCGGTCCTGGCTGACGATCATCGCGCCGATGGCGTCGGTGTTCTCAGGCGTCGACTGGAAGCCCATCGCCGCTTCCTGCGGCGCATTCGGCACCGAAGTGATGTAGCGGCCCTTGAGCGTGCCGCCGAAACGCGAGGCGTCCGGTTCGGCCATCGGCTCCTGCATCGCCACGACCGTCGGCTTCTGCGCGAGGCGGCCGGATTTCTGCGACGGGGCAGCAGCGGCCGTCACATAGGTCTGCTCGGCCGGAACGATTGCCGCCTTGGCCGGAAGCGTCGGTTCGGCCGCATTCATTGCGGCCTGCTTGGCTGGATCCTGCCGCACGATCGTCTTGACCACCGGCTCGG